>NZ_JANLGL010000045.1:0-8768 GCF_024655625.1 Pseudomonas sp. 18.1.10 | reverse complement strand
CAGGCAAGCCAACTCCCACAGTGGACCGGGTTCACAAGTCAAAGTGTGGGAGTTGTCGAGCTTTAAGGCGGCGGCACTGTTGGTAGAGATGTCGCCTGTGCTGCCGTCATCGCAGGCAAGCCAGCTCCCACAGTGGACCGGGTTCACAAGTCAAAGTGTGGGAGTGTTCGAGCTTAGGGGTTGAGGAACGCCTGGTAGTTGTCCTTGGTGATCTGCTGATAAGGAATCGTCAGTTCAGCCGTGTACGGTTCCTTCTTCACCATCTTCACCGCCAGGTCAATCGAGCCTACCGCCTGGCCTTTGTTGTCCTGGTACACCGTTACCAGCAGTTGGCCCTTTTTCACCGCGTCCAATCCGGCTGGGCCGCCGTCGCTGCCGGCCACGAGGATGTCCTTGCCCGGTTGCATGCCGGCCTGGCTGATTGCCATGGCGGCGCCAATCGCCATTTCATCGGCGTTGGCCGCCACTGCGTCGATCTTGCGCCCGGAGACGATCCAGTTGTTCATCAGGTCGATCGCCTTGTTGCGCTGCCACTCCGCAGTTTGTTCTTCGACGATCTTGATGTTCGGGTACTCCTTGAGCACGGTCTTTACCCCCAGCGTGCGGTTGTGGGTGGCGTTGTTGGACAGCAGCCCGAGCATGATCGCCAGGTTGCCCTTGCCACCCATTTTCTCGGCCAGGTAGCGCATCTGGATTTCCCCGGCCTTGACCTCATCCGAGCCTACGTAACCCACGCCCGGCGGCAATTGCTGAGCATCCGGACGGCGGTTGACGTAGACCAGCGGGGTCTTGGCCTGCTGGGCGTTGCTGCTCATCTTCGCCGTGGCCGCAGTGTCGACCGGGTTGACGATGATCGCGTCCATGCCCTGGGCGGTGAAGTTCTGCACCTGGTTGAGCTGGCGCACCACATCGCCCTGGGCATCTTCGAATTGCAGGGTCACCCCGGGCAATTCCTTGGCGTGGGCGGCCATGTAGTCGCGCATCTGCGCGAGGAATACATCATCGACCTGGGCGATGCTCACGCCGATACGGATATCGGCCAGCGCCCAGGGCGTGACAGCGAGGGTAAACAGTGCCGCAAGGAGGTGCTTCTTCATGGTTTTGCTCCGTTGTTATTGTTGTTGTTAAAGCAGGGGTGGTTCAGGCCTGGCGCTTGGCGCGCATCTGCGCCACTGCCGCCGCAAAGTCCGCGGGCGGCCAGCGTTCGTTCAACGCCTGCTGCATCAGCTGCTGCCCGGTTTGCGGGGCCAGGCCTTTGAGCGGTGGGTCGGTGTCGAGGTTGGTGGGGAAGGAATAGCCGTCCGCCGTGCAAGCGATCACGGCCTCGGCATCCAGGGCCGGATTGGCCAGCAGCGCCGGGTACACCGCGAGCATCATGCGGTCGCGGTCGAGGGCTTCCATGGGTTTGCCGAATGCCGAGGAAATTTGCAGCAGGTTGGCCATGCGTTGGCGATCGGCCGTGCGGTTGGTGCCGGCGGCATGGAACAGCGCCGGGTTGAAGAACAGCAGGTCGCCCTTGTTCAGCGCCAATTGCACCGCGTGTTGCTGGAAGTAGTCGATAAACTCTTCGCGGCGCCACGCCAGATAGCCCAAGGCGTATTGCTGGGAGAACGGCAGCAACTGGGTCGGCCCGGTCTCCAGTGGCATATCCGTGTGGGCCACCGCGCCTTGCAGCGTCAGATACTGCGACAACAGGTGCAAGGGCAGGGGGAAACGTTCCACTACATCATTGGTCTGGAAACCCAGGTGGTAATCCCGATGCGGCTGCTGCGCCTGGCCGCCGGGATGCACCACGTTGACCTGTGCCGTGACCTGAAAACTCGGCCCCAGCCACGCTTCGGCAATCAGCCCCAACAGCGGGTTGGCGTAGTACTCGGCAAACGATTCGGGCGACTGCAACGCGGCTTTCTGCAACGAATTCCAGATGCGCCCGTTGCTGCCCGCCTTGGCAAAGTGGTCGGCGGCCACGCATTGGGCGGCCTCATTGGCAAAGATCGCCTCGAACACCTGGCTGTGCCGGTCCACCACTTCCAAATCTTCATAGGCCCGGCGCACCAGCATCACCCCCGGCCCGTCACGGAACAGGCGGTGCAGCTCGTTCATCACGCTGCGGCGGTCGCTGTTGCGCAGGGTCTGGGCCTGATAGATCGGCACGTTGCTGACCACTTCATGGCACAGCGGATAGTCCTCGGCCTGCGCCTGCTGCGCGCAAAGCTGGCTGAAATCCGCCAGGCGCACGGCCTCAGCGCTGACAAACGCCGACATCACACACCCCCTGGCAGGCTCAAGGCCTGGTGCGGTTGCGGGCTGCCGCCGTCGGTGCAGCCGACCACGCCTTGTTCCAGGTCGATCACCGCGCCGGTCATCATGCCCGATTCGCCGGACAGCAAAAACGCCACGCTGCGTGCCACTTCCTCCGGCTTGAGCAGGCGCCCGAACGGCTGCGCGCTTTCGGCCTCTGCCAGCCAGCCGTCCTGGGCACCGTGGTACTGGCGCTGGATGTCATCTTCGTGGGGCGTGTCCATCCAGCCGATATTCAAGCCGTTCACGCGGATGCGGTTGCGCAGTGCAGTGAACGCGACGTTCTTGGTGAGGATCGCCAGCGCGCCCTTCGACGCCGCATACGCGCTCAAAAACGATTGCCCGCCATGCCCGGTGACGCTCTGGATATTCACCACGGCGCCCTCCACACCTTTACCGATCATCAACTTCAGCGCTTCCTGCATGAGGAAAAACGGCGCCCTGACATTCACCGCAAACAGCTTGTCGAACAGCTCCGGCGAGGTGTCGAGGATGGTGCCGCGATCCGACATGCCGGCGCAGTTGACCAAGCCGTGCAAGGTGCCGAAGTGAGTGCGCGCCGCGTCGATGATCGCCCGGCAATCCTCGACTTTCTCCAGGTCCGCCTCGACGAAAAACGCCTGGCAATCCAGCTCGGCCAACTGCCGCACCTGTTCCTCGCCCTGGGCGCGACGGCGCCCGCAGATGATAAGGCCGGCAGCGCCACGCCGGGCCAAGGTGTGCGCGACAGCGGCGCCCAGGCCCTGGGTGCTGCCGGTGACGACAAAGTATTGGCCGCTGAACGAGGTGGCGAGATCGGTGTTAGGCATGCAGTTCTCCTGAATTTTTGTTGTTGTGCATCGCCTGGCTCGACGCCGGGCAAAACTGAGACTAGCATTGCGAAACCTCAGTAACGCCCAAATAAGACCTCAAAAACACCTCAGGCAAAGCCCATGCTCGAACGCGCAAAACACTTCTCCATCAAGCAACTCGCGACCCAGGCGGGCGTCAGCAAAGCCACGGTCGATCGTGTGCTGCACCAGCGCGGCAGCGTGCATGCGCAGACCCGGCGACGCATCGAGCAGGCGTTGGATGAGCTGGAGTCCCAGGAGAAAAACGGCCTGGCGGTGGGCCGAACCTTTCATGTGGACGTGGTCATGCACACGCCCAAGCGCTTCAGTGCGGCGGTGCAGGCGGCCATCGTCGCGCAACTGGCCAGCCTGGCGCCGTTTCGGATTGCCCCGCGTTTTCACCTGTTCGAAGAGATCGAACCCCAGGCCATGCACGACCAACTGCTGCGCTGCCTCGACACCGGCAGCCAGGGCGTGGTGCTCAAGGCCGCCGATGAGCCGGCGGTGAATTCGGCGGTCAAGCAACTGATCGCGGCGGGCATTCCGGTGGTGACCTTGGTGACAGACCTGCCGCAAAGCGAGCGCATCGGCTATGTCGGCATGGACAACCGCACGGCTGGGCAGACCGCCGCGTACCTGATGTCGCGCTGGTTGCCGGCAGTGGCCCAGGACGTCGCCGTGGTGATCGGCAGCGAGTTGTTCCGTGGCGAAGAAGAGCGCGAGATGGGCTTTCGCGCCTGGCTGCGCGGGCGCGCGGCGCACCTGCGGGTGCTGGACATCAGCGGCGGTTATGGCGTTTACGACCGCACCTTCGCACGCGTGACCCAGGCGCTGAAACAACATCCCGAGTTGAAGGCGGTGTACAGCGTCGGCGGCGGCAACCGCGCGATTGTCGATGCCTTCGCCGCCCTCGAACGCCCGCTGGATGTGTTTATCGGCCACGACCTCGACGAAGAAAACCGCCAGCTGCTGCGCGAAGAAAAAGTCGCCGCGATCATCGACCACAACCTGCAGATCGACGCACGCAGCGTGTTCCTGCACATCCTGCAATTTCATCGGCTGTGGAAGGCCGGGCCGATTGCGCCGTCACAGGTGCAGATCGTCACGCCGTTCAACCTGCCGGACTGAATCTCCCCCCAACAACAAAACCAGGAGTGTTCACCATGCTACGAATCGCCGTTCTAGGTGCCGGGCGCATCGCCAAGATCCACGCCGCCAACGTCGCCGCCCACCCGAATGCCACGCTGGTGCTGGTGGCCGATCCCTGGCGCGAGGGGGTCGATGCGCTGAGCACGCAACTGGGCTGTGAGGCGGCTTACGATTGCGCTGCCGTGCTCAGCCGTGACGATATCGATGCCGTGGTCATCGGCACACCCACCGACACCCATATCGACCTGCTGCTGGCAGCGGTAGCAGCGGGCAAGGCGGTACTCTGCGAGAAACCCATCGACCTCGATATCGCCAAGGCGCGCAGCGCGGCCAAGGCCGTGGAACGCCAGGGCGGCCAGGTGATGCTCGGCTTCAACCGGCGCTTCGACCCCGACATGCTGCGCCTGCGCCAAGCCCTGGATGCCGGGCAGATCGGCGCCGTGCGCCAGGTGATAATCACCAGCCGCGACCCCGGCCTGGCGCCGCGTGACTACCTGGCCCACTCCGGCGGCATCCTGCGCGACATGACCATCCACGACTTCGACACCGCGCGCCATCTGCTCGGCGAAGAACCGGTGGAAGTCAGCGCCATCGCCAGCCGCCTGGTGGACCCCAGCCTGGCCGAGATCGACGATTACGACAGCGTGATGGTGCTGCTGCGCACCGCCTCGGGCAAGCAATGCCATATCAACTGCTGCCGCCAGGCGGTGTATGGCTACGACCAGCGCGTCGAAGTATCCGGCGCCAGCGGCGTACTGCTCACCGATAACCATCGGCCCAGCACCTTGCGCCACTGGAGCGCGGCGCACACCGAGGCGCTGGAGCCGTTGCAGCATTTTTTCCTGGAGCGGTATGCGGATGCTTATCGCAATGAGCTGACCCAGTTCATTGATGCGCTGAACAGCGGCCAGCCGCTGCCCACCACCATGCGCGACGGTTTGTATGCGTTGCACTTGGCGGATTGCGCGCTGGAGTCGGTGAAGAGTGGGCGGAGTGTGGCGGTGAGTTACGACCTCTAACGGTAGGCTCCAGTCCGATCCACCAACCGAATGCTGTCACGCCCACCGCGCTTGGTTTCATACAGCGCGGTGTCCCCCTGTTCGATCAACTCCGTCAGGCTCGCCGGCGGCTGGTCGAACAGGTTCGCACCGATGCTCAAGGTCACCGCTGCCGGGGTCGTAAAGGTTTGCGAGGTGAAGTGAAAAAATTGCCCGCGCAGGCGGCTGCCGAGGTCGACGATCTGTTCCGTGGAGGCCGGGTGCAGCAGGATCACAAATTCATCACCGCCCAGGCGCGCGACCAGTGCGCCGCGGGGGACTACTGCGCGGATCATTTCGCTCAAGGCAATCAACAGGCGATCACCCGCGATGTGGCCGTAAAGGTCGTTGACCGGTTTGAAGTTGTCGATGTCGATCAACAGCAACGCGCCCGGACGGGCCGGTGAAACCTGGGCCAGCAAGCGCGGCGCGCGCAGATCCAGGGCGCGGCGGTTGTAGAGGGCGGTCAGCGGGTCGCGGGCGGCGAGGCGGGCGATCTGCTGCTCGCGGCGATAGCGCTCCGAGCCGGTCATCGACAAGGCGATCAGCATGATTGCCATCGCGCCTTCCACCAGTGACACCTGGATGATCTCGCCCTTGAAAGCCGCCAGGTCGATCAAGGTGCCGGGGATCAACACCGACAGCGCCTTGGCCACATAAAACGAGCCGTGGATCAGCAGCACATAACGCAGTTGCACCGCGCCGATGCTCAATGACTTGCCGTGGGGCCGCAGCAGGCTGCTGGCACACAAGGTCGGCGCCGCCACCAGCAGGGACTGCACCGCCAGCATGGCTTTGGACCACGGCAAGTCGGCCGGCAATAGCAACATGCCCAGCCATACGGCGGGCATCAGCAGCCACCACCGCGACAGCCGCGACTGGGTAAACCGCGCCACGCCGAGCAGGAACAGGAAGTGGGCGATCACCAGCAAGCCATTGGCGAACCAGATGCCGATCATCAAAAAGCCGCTGCTGCGCAGCAAGGCGAGGGTGGAGCCGATGCTGATGGTCGCAAAACCGGCGCTCCAGCACAGCAGCGAGGGTTCGCGCACGCTGCGCCATTCAACGGCCAGGTACAGGGCAGCAGCGGCGGCGAGGGCCACGGTGAGGGCCAAAATCGTAGGAGGGTCGAGCGTCATGTCTTGCCGGGTCTGCCTGGTGTGCGTTTAAACCGGGATTGTAAGCGCACACGCAGGTTTTCAGAACACTCATCGTCATGGCATTCAGCCATGCCGATGATCGGTGGTTCAGACGCCTTTGGTTGAGGGCAGCAATATCGTCAGGATGCCCACCAGCGGCAGGAACGAACACAGCTTGTAGACATACTCGATGCCGTGGTTGTCCGCGAGCAGACCGAGCAGCGCTGCACCAATGCCGCTGAAGCCGAACATCAGGCCAAAGAAGATCCCGGCGATCATGCCGACGTTGCCGGGCACCAGCTCTTGGGCGAACACCACGATGGCGGAAAAGGCCGAGGCGAGGATAAAGCCGATCACCACGCTGAGCACCGCGGTCCAGAACAGATCGACGTAGGGCAGGGCGAGGGTGAACGGCGCGGCGCCGAGGATCGAGAACCAGATGACTTTCTTGCGGCCGATCTTGTCGCCAATCGGCCCGCCCGCGAACGTGCCAACGGCAACCGCACCGAGGAACAGGAACAGGTACATCTGCGAACTGGCGACCGACAGGTGGAACTTCTCGATCAGGTAGAAGGTGAAGTAGCTGGTGAGGCTGGACATGTAGAAGTACTTGGAAAACACCAGCACGGCCAGCACCACCAAGGCAAAGGTCACGCGGCCCTTGGACAAGCCATGGGTGGCTTTACCGCCTTGCTTGAGCTTGAACAGGCTGAGGTGGTTGCGATACCAGCGGCTCAAACCGTAGAGCACCAGGATGGCAAATACCGCAAACAGGCCGAACCAGGCGACATGGCCCTGGCCGTAGGGAATGATGATCGCCGCTGCGAGCAACGGGCCGAGGGCACTGCCGGTGTTGCCGCCGACCTGGAAGGTCGATTGCGCGAGGCCGAAGCGACCGCCGGAAGCCAGGCGCGCAACGCGTGAGGTTTCCGGGTGGAAGGTCGAGGACCCCACGCCCACCAGGCCTGCGGCGAGCAGGATCGCCGGGAAGCTGCCGACAAAGGCCAGCATCAGGATGCCGATCAGGGTGCAGACCATGCCGGCGGGCAGCAGCCACGGTTTGGGATGACGGTCGGTGTGGTAGCCGATCCACGGTTGCAGCAAGGAGGCGGTCAGCTGGAAGGTCAGGGTAATCAGGCCGACCTGGGCAAAGCTCAGGCCGTAGTTGGCCTTGAGCATCGGGTAGATCGAGGGCAGCACGGCCTGGATCAGGTCATTGATAAGGTGCGCCAGGGCGCAGGCGCCGAGAATGCGCATGACCAAGGGACTGGCGTGGGGCGTGGCGGTGGTGGCAGCAGCGGGTGACGCGGTCAGGGTCGACATGCAGGCATTCCATACAGGGTGGCGAGTGATTGAGCTCGCCATCTATTTCAAAATGATTCGGTGTTCATGCTAGATTTGCCGAAAATGCCTGTCTCGCGAAATTCGGGCAGCAATCATCGCAAAAAGGGCGAAATGATCAAATCACTGGATAAATTTCTACAGGAAATCGACGAAGGCGACTGGGCGGTGATCAGTTCGGCCACCGACTATCCCGAGAATTGGGTGATCCCCGAGCACAGTCACGAGAAGCACCAATTACTCTACGCCATCGAAGGCGTGATGGTGGTGCACTCGGCACAAAGCCAGTGGACGGTACCGTCCAACCGTGGGTTCTGGATGCCGTGCGGGCAGGTCCACTCGCTGCGGTGCGTAGGGGCATTGAAAATGCGCAGCGTGTTTGTGCGCCCCGACGCGTTCCCCAACTTGCCGAGTGAAACCAAGGCGGTGAGTATCTCGCCGTTGCTGAGTGAGTTGATTAAGGCGTCGGTCAGCCTGAAACCGCCCTATGCCGAAGACTCGCGGGATGCGCGGATCATGCACCTGATCCTCGATGAACTGGCGCTGCTGCCGGCCTTGCCGCTATCCCTGCCGCAGCCAGCTGACTTGCGCATTCAGCAGATCTGCCAGGCGTTGCAGGACGACCCGGGCGATGCGTCCACTGTGGCCGACTGGAGCGAACGCCTGGGCCTGGACCAGAAAACCATCCAGCGCCTGTTCCGCAAGGAAACCGCCATGACCTTCGGCCAATGGCGCCAGCAGGCGCGCTTGTTGCTGGCGCTGGAGCGCATTGCGGTGGGGGAGAAGATTATCGACGTGGCCCTGGAGCTGGGCTATGAAAGCCCGAGCGCCTTTACCAGCATGTTCAAGAAACAGTTTGGCAAGACGCCGAGTCAGTTTTTCAGGTAGGGCGAACCCAGTTCAGAAGGACCAGTGTACCTGTGGCGAGGGAGCTTGCTCCCGCTGGGCCGCGAAGCGGTCCCAAGATTTTG
>NZ_JANLGL010000459.1:0-1171 GCF_024655625.1 Pseudomonas sp. 18.1.10 | reverse complement strand
GGAATCTCCGAACAAGTTTTCAAATGTGCTGAAATACGCCTGACCACCTGATCCGAGCCGCCTATGAGCCAGATGAGCTTTTCCGATTTCGAATACGCCGGCAAGCGCAAGCAGACACGCCGCGAACGCTTCCTCGCCGAGATGGATCAGGTCGTGCCCTGGACGGGTCTGCTGGGCCTGATCGAGCCGTTCTACCCCAAGGCCGGTGGCGGCAGAAAACCCTATCCTCTGGAAACCATGCTGCGTATTCATCTGTTGCAGAATTGGTTTTCCCTGAGCGATCCGACCATGGAAGAAGCGCTCTACGAAATCACGCCCATGCGCCAGTTTGCACGTTTGACCTTGAGCGCCCCGATACCTGAAGACACCACGATCATGAATTTCCGGCACTTATTGGAAAAGCATCAGCTTGCACCTGCAATCCTCGCGGTCATCAATGGTTATTTGCAGGACAAAGGCATGTCTCTGCGTCAGGGCACTATCGTCGATGCCACCATTATTCATGCTCCCAGTTCGACTAAAAACGAAGAGGGAAAGCGCGACCCCGAGATGCATCAGACCAAAAAAGGTAACCAGTATTTCTTCGGAATGAAGGCCCATATTGGCGCTGATGTCGAGTCCGGCTTGGTTCATCACGTCCACGGCACCGCCGCCAACGTCGCCGATGTCACACAGGTCGCCGAGCTTTTGCATGGCGAAGAAAATGCAGTGTATGCAGACGCCGGATACACCGGCGTTGAGAAGCGTGAAGAGCATGAAAATCGTGAAGTGATCTGGCAAATCGCGGCGCGCCGCAGCACCTATTCCAAGTTGAATAAACGCAGCGTGCTCTACAAGGCCAAGCGCAAGATTGAGTACTGCAAAGCCCAGACACGGGCCAAGGTCGAACATCCGTTTCGGGTGATCAAATGCCAATTTGGGTACGTGAAAGTGCGCTTTCGTGGGCTGATGAAAAACACGGCTCAGTTGACCACATTGTTCGCCCTGTCGAACCTGTGGATGGCTCGAAAACAACTGATGGGTATGGGCGAGTTGCGCGCTTAACATGGAAAACCGGGCGAAAAACGCCCTCGATGAACACTGCATCAGGTCGTTTTGAGCAAATAGCGCTGCGTGCCGTGCAAATTACGACTTGCGGCCGCCGCGCAGCAAGTTGATCGGAGCATCCTTA
>NZ_JANLGL010000458.1:0-1200 GCF_024655625.1 Pseudomonas sp. 18.1.10 | reverse complement strand
GACTGATACACCGCATTCGCGAGCAAGCCCGCTCCCACACAAGCCCGCTCCCACAGGGAGATTTATGTCAGCCCTTCCAGACCTGCGGGTTCACCAGATCCTGCGGACGCTGGCCCAGCAGGGCACTGCGCAGGTTCTCGAGAGCACGATTGGCCATGGCCTCACGGGTTTCATCCGTCGCCGAGCCGATATGCGGCAAGGTCACGGCATTGCTCAGCTGGAACAGCGGTGATTCAGCCAACGGCTCCTGCTCATACACATCCAGCCCCGCTCCACGAATCCGCTGGGTTTGCAGCGCTTCGATCAGCGCCGGTTCATCCACCACCGGGCCACGGGAGATGTTGATAAGGATCGCGCTGGACTTCATCAGGCCCAGCTCGCGGGTGCTGATGAGGTGGCGGGTCTTGTCGCTCAATGGCACCACCAGGCACACAAAGTCTGCTTCGGCGAGCAACTGATCGAGGCTGCGGAACTGCGCGCCCAGCTCCTGTTCCAGCGCAGTCTTGCGGCTGTTGCCGTTGTACAGGATCGGCATGTTGAACCCCAGGCGCCCGCGACGGGCCACGGCCGCGCCGATATTGCCCATGCCGACGATGCCGAGGGTCTTGCCATTTACGTCGCAGCCAAACAACGGCGCGCCGACGCTGGCTTTCCACTGGCCGGCCTTGGTCCAGGCGTCCAGCTCGGCGACACGGCGAGCGCTGCTCATCAGCAGGGCGAACGCGAGGTCGGCGGTGCTTTCGGTGAGCACGTCCGGGGTGTTGGTGAGCATGATCCCGCGTTCAGTGAGGTACGGCACGTCGTAGTTGTCGTAGCCCACTGATACGCTGGACACCACTTGCAGCTTGCCCGCGCCTTCGAGTTGCGCACGGCCCAGCTTGCGACCCACGCCGATCAGGCCGTGGGCGTGGGGCAGGGCTTCATTGAACTGCGCGTTGATGTCACCCAGCTTGGGGTTGGGCGCAATCACCTCGAAATCCTCTTGCAGGCGTTCGATCATGGGCGGGGTGATGCGGCTGAAGGCGAGGACAGTCTTTTTCATTGCAGGCGGGCTCATCGACTACGGGAGAATGCCAAGCACGCTAACATTCTTGCCAGCGATTGTCAGGACACGGCTGAACCCATGTGAACACAGATCCAAATGTGGGAGCGGGCTTGCTCGCGAAGGCGGAGTGTCAGTCAATCAATCTTTATCTGACG
>NZ_JANLGL010000457.1:0-1211 GCF_024655625.1 Pseudomonas sp. 18.1.10 | reverse complement strand
CCGACCCTCTGCTTGTAAGGCAGATGCTCTCCCAGCTGAGCTAATCACCCTTCGTCTCGGTGTGGCGCGCATTCTACGGAGCGACCCAAGGTCTGGCAAGCACTTTCTTAAATCTTTTTTTTGAGGCCTTCCAATGGCTTAGGCAGGGTTGGCCTCAGACGCTATCAAGACAATAATGCCCGCCTTTGTATAAAGGAGAGACTCACCCCATGTGGTTCAAGAACCTGCTTATCTATCGCCTGACCCAAGATCTGCCTGTTGATGCCGAGGCGTTGGAAACTGCAATGGCCACCAAACTGGCGCGCCCTTGTGCAAGCCAGGAGTTGACCACTTACGGTTTCGTCGCACCTTTTGGTAAAGGTGAAGACGCTCCCCTGGTTCACGTCAGCGGTGACTTCCTGCTGATCGCCGCGCGCAAGGAAGAACGTATCCTGCCGGGCAGCGTGGTGCGCGATGCACTGAAAGAGAAAGTCGAAGAGATCGAGGCCGAGCAAATGCGCAAGGTCTATAAGAAGGAACGCGACCAGCTCAAGGATGAAATCATCCAGGCCTTCCTGCCGCGCGCCTTTATTCGTCGCTCGTCGACCTTCGCCGCCATCGCGCCGAAACAGGGCCTGATCCTGGTGAACTCGGCCAGCCCGAAACGCGCCGAAGACCTGCTCTCCACCCTACGTGAAGTGATCGGCACCCTGCCGGTGCGCCCACTCACCGTGAAAACCGCGCCAACCGCGATCATGACCGACTGGGTCACCACCCAGAAACCGGCCGATGACTTCTTCGTCCTCGACGAATGCGAACTGCGCGACACCCACGAAGACGGCGGCATCGTGCGCTGCAAGCGCCAGGACCTGACCGGCGAAGAGATCCAGCTGCACCTGACCACCGGCAAAGTCGTGACCCAACTGTCCCTGGCCTGGCAGGACAAACTGTCCTTCATGCTCGACGACAAGATGACCGTCAAGCGCCTGAAGTTCGAAGACCTGCTGCAAGACCAGGCCGAACAGGACGGCGGCGACGAAGCCCTGGGCCAACTGGATGCGAGCTTCACGTTGATGATGCTGACGTTTGGCGAGTTCATCCCGGCGCTGGTTGAAGCCTTGGGCGGTGAAGAGACCCCGCAGGGCATCTAATCCATGTGAAGATCAAAACTGTGGGAGCGGGCTTGCTCGCGAATGCGGTGGTTCAGTAACAGATTCAGTGACTGACACTCC
>NZ_JANLGL010000456.1:0-1215 GCF_024655625.1 Pseudomonas sp. 18.1.10 | reverse complement strand
GCTCGCGAAAGCGGTCTGTCAGTTGATGTATGTGCTGGCTGACACACTGCTTTCGCGAGCAAGCCCGCTCCCACATTTGTTTTGTGTTCCTTCAGTTATCAGGAGATCAGTTTTGTCCTCTCCCATCCCCGTCACCATCCTCAGCGGCTTCCTCGGCGCCGGCAAAACCACCTTGCTGCGCCACCTGCTCAAAGCCGAGCACGGCCTGAAAATCGCCGTGATCGAAAACGAATTCAGTGACGCCGGTATCGACTCCCAGCTGTTGGGCGATGAACCGGTGCAAGTCATGACCCTGTCCAACGGCTGCGTGTGCTGCACCATCCACACCG
The DNA here is from genome assembly GCF_024655625.1 of Pseudomonas sp. 18.1.10. Classification (NCBI taxonomy): domain Bacteria; kingdom Pseudomonadati; phylum Pseudomonadota; class Gammaproteobacteria; order Pseudomonadales; family Pseudomonadaceae; genus Pseudomonas; species Pseudomonas sp. 18.1.10. The sequence continues at coordinate 886 of NZ_JANLGL010000456.1, read as the reverse complement.
ACCTGACCAAAGCCCTGTACCTGCTGCTCGAACGCCTGGACAGCGGCGAGATCGCCTTCGACCGCCTGGTGATCGAGACCACCGGCCTGGCCGACCCGGCACCGGTGGCGCAGACCTTTTTCATCGACGAAGAACTGCGCGAGCGCTACATCCTCGACGGCATCATCACCCTGGTGGACGCGGCCCACGCCGAGCATCACCTGACCCAGACCATCGCCCAGGCGCAGATCGGCTTTGCCGACCGCCTGCTGGTGAGCAAGCGCGACCTGGTGGATGACGCCACCTTTGACGCCCTCAGCGAACGCCTGACGCGCATCAACCGGCGTGCGCCGATTAAGGTCGTCGATCACGGCACTATCGACCTGGCCGAGCTGCTGGATGTGCGTGGCTTCAACCTCAACGCCGGCATGAGCCTGCGTCCGGTGAGCAAGGCGCCGTCCATCGACCGTATCTCCAGCCTGGTGCTGCGCACCGATCAGCCGCTGGATATTGATCGCCTCAGCGAGTTTATGAACGAGCTGCTGGAAGACCACGGCAAGCAACTGCTGCGCTACAAGGGCGTGCTGAACATTGCCGGGGAAGATCGGCGGATGGTGTTTCAGGGCGTGCTCAAGCTCTACGGGTTCGATTGGGATACCGAATGGGCCGAGGGCGAGGCGCGGGAGAGTGTGATTGTGTTTATTGCCGACGAATTGCCGGAACAGAAGATTCGCGACGGCTTTGCAAAGGTTTACCAATCCTGAATTGAAACCCGATCCACTGTGGGAGCTGGCTTGCCTGCGATAGCGGTGTATCAGGCACTGATGGGCTAACTGAGAGTCCGCCATCGCAGGCAAGCTGAACTGGTCAAGTAATCTTGGACACCGATTAAGGTTCACGCCGCTAA
>NZ_JANLGL010000455.1:0-1238 GCF_024655625.1 Pseudomonas sp. 18.1.10 | reverse complement strand
ACAGGTGTCAGTATCAGCTGTATTGACTGACACTCCGCATTCGCGAGCAAGCCCGCTCCCACACAAGCTCACTCCACATTCAGTTATGTGGTGTTGCTGTTAGACCTTGACGATCCAACCCTCTGGCGCTTCAACGTCACCGGTCTGCACGCCCGTCAGCTCTTTGTACAGCTGCTGGGTGATCGGGCCGACTTCGGTTTCGCTGTGGAATACATGCAACTTGCCGTTGTACTGGATGCCGCCAATCGGCGAGATCACCGCTGCGGTACCGCAGGCGCCGGCTTCCTTGAACTGGTCCAGCTTGTCGATGAACACTTCGCCTTCAACCACGTCCAGGCCCAGGCGGGACTTGGCCAGTTCGATCAGCGACAGGCGGGTGATGCCTGGCAGCACCGAAGGCGACTTCGGCGTGATGAACTGGTTGTCGTGGGTGATACCGAAGAAGTTGGCCGAACCGACTTCTTCGATTTTCGAGTGGGTCATCGGGTCCAGGTAGATCGCATCGGCAAAACCGGCCTTCTTCGCTTCCGAACCGGGCATCAGGCTGGCGGCGTAGTTGCCACCGACCTTGGCGGCACCGGTGCCTTGTGGCGCGGCGCGGTCGAAGGTGGAGATCTGGAAGTTGTGCGGCACCAGGCCGCCCTTGAAGTAGGCGCCGACCGGGATCGCGAACACCGAGAAGATGAACTCCGGGGCGGTGCGCACGCCGATGTTGTCACCGGTGCCGATCACGAACGGGCGCAGGTACAGCGCGCCGCCGCTGCCGTACGGCGGGATGAACCGCTCGTTGGCCTTGACCACTTGCTTGCAGGCGTCGATGAACACGTCGGTCGGTACATGGGGCATCAGCAGGCGCGCGCAGCTGCGTTGCATGCGGGCGGCGTTCTGGTCCGGGCGGAACAGGTTGATCGAACCGTCCTTGCAACGGTAGGCCTTGAGGCCTTCGAAGCATTGCTGGCCATAGTGCAGGGCAGTGGAGCCCTCGCTGATGTGCAGCACGTTGTCGTCGGTCAGGGTGCCGTCTTGCCACTCGCCGTTTTTCCAGACCTGGAGAAACCGTTTGTCGGTCTTGATGTAGTCAAAACCCAGCTTGTCCCAATTGATGCTTTCGTTACCCATGACACCCTCTATCTTTGGTCAAGTCGGTTTTTTTCTGAATGGGCGCAACAATACTTCATTCTTGCTTTGTGTGGGAGCGGGCTTGCTCGCGAATGCGGTGTGTCAGTCATCAGATTTAT
>NZ_JANLGL010000454.1:0-1359 GCF_024655625.1 Pseudomonas sp. 18.1.10 | reverse complement strand
CCAATGAATCTGTTGACTGACACACCGCATTCGCGAGCAAGCCCGCTCCCACATTTGATTGCATTTCAAATCAGTTTTTGATGAGGACACCGTTTTGCGCTCGACCGAAGTTGTGATCATTGGCGCCGGCGCCGCAGGCTTGATGTGCGCACTGACCGCCGCCGGGCGTGGGCGCAAGGTGATGTTGATCGACCACGCGAACAAGGCCGGCAAGAAGATCCTGATGTCCGGCGGTGGCCGCTGCAATTTCACCAACCTGTACACGGAGCCTGCCAACTTCCTCTCGCACAACGCGCACTTCTGCAAATCCGCCCTCGCCCGCTACACCCAATGGGATTTCATCGGGCTGGTGGCCAAGCACGGCGTGCCGTACCACGAGAAGAAACTCGGCCAGCTGTTCTGCGATAACAAATCCAGCGACATCCTCGGCATGCTGCTCGATGAGTGCATCCAGACCGGCGTGAGCATGCACCTGGATACTTCGATCCAAGAGATCGCCAAAGTCGAAGGCGGCTACCAGTTGCAGACCACCCTGGGTGAACTGCGCTGCGAATCCCTGGTAATCGCCACCGGCGGCCTGTCGATTCCGACACTGGGCGCCACCGGTTTTGGTTATCAAGTGGCCAAGCAATTCGGCCACGAACTGCTGCCAACCCGCGCCGGTCTTGTGCCGTTCACCATTACCGACCAGCTCAAGGACTTGTGTGGCGAGTTGAGCGGCACCTCGGTGGATTGCCTGGTGAGCTGCAACGACCAGAGCTTTCGCGAGAACATCCTGTTTACCCACCGGGGTTTGAGCGGGCCGGCGATCTTGCAGATTTCTTCGTACTGGGAATCCGGCGACACGGTGGAGATCAACCTGCTGCCCGACCACGACGCCCACGACTGGCTGCAACAGCAACAGGCCGAGCGCCCGAACAGCGAGCTGAAAACCCTGCTGGGGGAGATCTTCACCAAGAAGATGGCCAACCTGCTGGCGGACACCTGGTTTGTGTCCAAGCCGATGAAGCAGTACACCCATGCGGAAATTGCCGACATCGCGCAGAAACTCGGCAGCTGGCAGTTGGTGCCGGCGGGCACCGAAGGTTATCGCACGGCTGAAGTGACGCTGGGTGGGGTGGATACGCGGGAAGTGTCGTCCAAGACCATGGAATCCCTGAAAAGCCCCGGCCTGTACTTTATCGGTGAAGTGCTGGATGTGACCGGTCACCTGGGCGGCTTCAACTTCCAGTGGGCCTGGGCCTCAGGCTACGCCGCCGCGCAATTTGCCTGACACAACACGGTAAAAAAATGTGGGAGCGGGCTTGCTCGCGAAAGCGGTGGATCAGTTAAAACAACTTTGACTGACACACCGCTTTC
>NZ_JANLGL010000453.1:0-1422 GCF_024655625.1 Pseudomonas sp. 18.1.10 | reverse complement strand
AGGTGGGTCAGCTTGCATATGTATTGGCTGACCCAGCGCCTTCGCGAGCAAGCCCGCTCCCACACAAGCCCGCTCCCACATGTCCGGTGGCGCCGCCAATTCCTACACAACACGGTATACTCCCGCTCTTTTTTCCGGAGCGACGTCATGTCCCTGCCAAGCCTGCGTCTCAAAGCCAACGCCGATCGTCGTTTGCGCAACGGCCACCTGTGGGTCTACAGCAACGAAATCGACGTGGCCGCCACCCCACTCCACGGCTTCCAGGCAGGCGACCAGGCTATCCTGGAAGCGGCCGGCGGCAAGACCCTGGGCATCGTGGCCATGAGCCCGAACAACCTGATCTGCGCGCGCCTGCTGTCGCGCGACATCAAGTTGCCGCTGGACAAGTCGCTGCTGGTGCACCGCATCAACGTGGCCCTGTCCCTGCGTGACCGCCTGTTCGACAAGCCGTTCTACCGCCTGGTCTACGGCGACTCCGACCTGCTGCCGGGCCTGGTAGTCGACCGTTTCGGCGACATCCTGGTGGTGCAGATCGCCTCGGCGACCATGGAAGCCCATAAAGAAGACGTGATCGCCGCACTGACCCAAGTGCTCAAGCCGAGCGGCATCCTGTTCAAGAACGACTCCGCCGCACGCGACGCCGAAGGCCTCAACCGCTACGTCGAAACCGTGTTCGGCTTGGTGCCGGAGTGGGTGGCGCTGGAAGAAAACGGCGTGAAATTCGAAGCCCCGGTGATCCAGGGCCAGAAAACCGGCTGGTTCTACGACCACCGCATGAACCGCGCCCGCCTGGCCCCGTATGCCAAAGGCAAACGCGTGCTCGACCTGTACAGCTACATCGGCGGCTGGGGCGTACAAGCCGCGGCCTTTGGCGCCAGTGAAGTGTTCTGCGTCGACGCCTCCGCCTTCGCCCTCGACGGCGTCGAGCGCAACGCCGCGCTGAACGGCGTTGCCGAGAAGATGACCTGCATCGAAGGCGACGTGTTTGAAGCCTTGAAAGAACTGAAAGCCAGCGAAGAACGCTTCGACGTGATCGTCGCCGACCCACCGGCCTTCATCAAACGCAAGAAAGACATGAAGAACGGCGAAGGCGCCTACCGCCGCCTGAACGAGCAAGCCATGCGCCTGCTCAGCAAGGACGGCATCCTCGTCAGCGCGTCGTGCTCCATGCACTTGCCGGAAGACGACCTGCAGAACATTCTGCTGACCAGCGCCCGTCACCTGGACCGCAATATCCAGATGCTCGAACGTGGCGGCCAGGGCCCGGACCATCCGGTGCACCCGGCGATTGCCGAGACGCGTTACATCAAGAGCATTACGTGCCGTTTGCTGCCTAATAGCTAAGTAGAGTTAGAACGCAGATCAAAATGTGGGAGCGGGCTTGCTCGCGAATGCGGTGGATCAGCTAGATGTAGGCCTGTC
>NZ_JANLGL010000452.1:0-1465 GCF_024655625.1 Pseudomonas sp. 18.1.10 | reverse complement strand
GCGAAGGCGGTGGATCAGTTGAAATTCCTGTGACTGACACACCGCATTCGCGAGCAAGCCCGCTCCCACACAAGCCCGATCACACAGGGGGTTCTGTGTTCAGCTAAAGTAGCCATCCGCGCGCAACAGGGTTTCCAGGCAGTGTTCGGTGATGTGGTAGAACGCCTTCAGCTCCTGGATTTTCTCCAGCAACTGCGCATTGTCCAAAGGCTCCGCTCGCTTCACCGCGAGGATCATCTTGTTCTTGTTGGTGTGATCCAACGAGATGAACTCAAACACCTTGGTCTCATAACCACAGGCTTCCAGAAACAGCGCACGCAAACTGTCGGTGACCATCTCGGCCTGCTGGCCCAGGTGCAAGCCGTATTGCAGCATCGGTTTCAACAGCGCCGGGCTCTGGATCTGCAGGCGGATCTGCTTGTGGCAGCACGGCGAGCACATGATGATCGACGCGCCGGAGCGGATGCCGGTGTGGATCGCATAGTCGGTGGCGATGTCGCAGGCATGCAGGGCGATCATCACGTCCAGTTCGCTGGGCGCCACGCTACGCACGTCACCGCACTTGAACACCAGCCCCGGGTGCTCCAGGCGCGCGGCGGCGGTGTTGCACAAGGTGACCATGTCTTCACGCAGCTCGACGCCCGTCACTTCGCCCTCGGCCTTGAGGGTGTTGCGCAGGTAATCGTGGATGGCGAACGTCAGGTAGCCCTTGCCCGAACCAAAATCCGCCACGCGCACCGGCTGGTCCAGCTTGAGCGGCGAGGTGGTCAGCGCATGGCTGAACACTTCGATGAACTTGTTGATCTGCTTCCACTTGCGCGACATCGACGGAATCAGCGCCTGCTTGGCGTCGGTCACGCCGAGGTCGGCGAGGAATGGCCGGCTGAGGTCGAGGAAGCGGTTCTTCTCGCGGTTGTGCTCGGCGCTCGGCGCCTCGCGCAATTGCTGCGGCTTGCTTTTGAACAGCGAGCTTTTGTTCTTCTTGCTGTATTCCAGCTGGGCTTCGTCAGTCAGCGCCAGCAGGTGCGCGTTCTTGAACTGCGCCGGCAGCAGCGCGGCAATCGTCGCCACGCCCTCGGCCACGGGGAAGTTCTTGGTGATGTCGCGGGTTTTATAGCGATAGACGAAGGACAGGCATGGCTGTTCCTTGACCGTCACCGCCTTGACGATCAGGCGCTGCAACTCGGCTTCGTCACCGACGTACTTGGCCAGCACCAGCTTGATAAAGGCGTTCTGCACAAGGCTGGTGCCGAGCAGTTCGATGAACTGGGCGTGGTGATCGCTGACGGGTTGAGCGGTGACAGACATGAACAAAAACGCCTCGGGCAGGGAATGCCGGGCATTTTAGGGGGGATGGAGCTGGAGGGCACGGGGTTATTTGACTAACGGTAATGGTATTGCCGACACAAAACCCAATGTGGGAGCGGGCTTGCTCGCGAATGCGGTGTGTCAGTCAAAGATATTT
>NZ_JANLGL010000451.1:0-1470 GCF_024655625.1 Pseudomonas sp. 18.1.10 | reverse complement strand
GATCAGTGACGAATTTGTCGACTGACACTCCGCATTCGCGAGCAAGCCCGCTCCCACATTTGGTTTCGTATAGACCTCGAGCTTTTTAGCGGCCGCCGTTACGCTCGGCATTGCGGATCGAAATCTGCGTATTCAACGTCCAGAAGTCATACAACACCCCCACCAGGAACAAACCACCGGTCAGCAGGTAGATCAGGCCGGTGATCCATTTGCCCTGGTACATGCGGTGCACACCGAACACCCCCAGGAACGTCAATAGAATCCAGGCCACGCTGTATTCGGTCGGCCCGGCGGTAAACCGCAGGTCGGCTTCACGGTCCATGGCCGGGATCAGGAACAGGTCGATCAGCCAGCCAATGCCCAGCAGGCCGAAGGTGAAAAACCAGATCGTGCCGGTCACCGGCTTGCCGTAATAGAAGCGGTGCGCGCCGGTAAATCCGAAAATCCAGAGCAGGTAACCGATCACCTTACTGTGCGTGTCGTGCTGCGAAACATCTTGCCGATAGGTGTTCATGGCGTACCTCTTTTGCCTCGATAGATAAATATTTTCATTTTCTTTGTGACTTTTTTACGGGCGCCCGACGTATGGCCGATGGTATCTTCCCTCCCGCAAAGCCTTGTGCCACCTGACTTGTGTAGGACAATTGCGGCGATTCGTCGCGTTTTTGCTGACTTTGACCCCAAGGTTCAATCGACAAACGGCCTTATAACGACACAAAAAGCTGTTATAAAGTTGCGCGCAAACCAAAAAGAGCCACGCCTAATGCGACCATTTTTCAAGACATGGCTAACCATTTGCCTATTAATGCCACTGGCCGCCCACGCCACCAATCGTGAGCAACGACTTCCGAACGTTAATGGTTTCACCCCTAAAGTTCACAGCACACCCGGCACCACCAAGGCGGTCAAGCTGACCGTCAACCGCCCGACTCAATTGAGCAAGGCCCATGCCAGCGGCCTGGTCGGCGTCAACACCAAGCAAAGCAGCAATGTCCTCAGCCGCGCCGTCAACGTGCTCGGTACCCCTTATCGTTGGGGCGGCAGCAGCCCAAGTAAAGGGTTCGATTGCAGCGGCCTGGTGAAATATGCGTTTAACGACGTTGCCGCCGTGGACCTGCCGCGCACGTCCAATGCCATGGCCGCCGGCCACGGGCAGAAGGTTGATCGCAAGGACTTGAAGCCGGGCGACCTGTTGTTCTTCAAACTGAAGAGCCGCCAGGTCAACCACGTTGCCATCTACCTGGGCAACGACCGCTTTATCCACGCACCGCGTCGTGGCAAGTCGGTGAGCATCGACACGCTGAAGAAGCCGTTCTGGGACAAGAACTACGTGATTGCCAAGCGCGTTTTGCCGAAAGAGCAGAACAACCTGCGGGTTGTGCAACGCTGATTTCAAGCTGCAATGCAGTACAAATGTGGGAGCGGGCTTGCTCGCGAATGCGGTGTATCAGTATCAGATGAGCTGACTGA
>NZ_JANLGL010000450.1:0-1485 GCF_024655625.1 Pseudomonas sp. 18.1.10 | reverse complement strand
TCAGTCAACACATGTATCAACTGATCCACCGCTTTCGCGAGCAAGCCCGCTCCCACATTTTGTCCCGCGTTCACAACGATGAATTTCAGAAGGACACTCTGTATGCGTATCGTCGTTGCACTGGGCGGGAACGCCCTGCTCCGCCGTGGTGAACCCATGACTGCGGACAACCAACGCGCCAATATCCGAATTGCCACCGAACAGATCGCCAAGATTCATCCCGGCAACGAACTCGTCATCGCCCACGGCAATGGCCCGCAGGTCGGCCTGCTGTCGTTGCAGGCGGCGGCCTACACCCAGGTTTCGCCGTACCCGCTGGACGTGCTCGGCGCCGAGACCGAAGGCATGATCGGCTACATCATCGAACAGGAACTGGGCAACCTGCTGGACTTCGAAGTGCCCTTCGCCACCCTGCTCACCCAGGTTGAAGTGGACGCCAACGACCCCGCTTTCAAGAACCCGACCAAGCCCATCGGCCCGGTGTACTCCAAGGCCGAAGCGGAACAACTCGCCGCCGAAAAAGGCTGGGCAATTGCCCCGGACGGCGACAAATACCGCCGTGTGGTGGCCAGTCCACGGCCAAAACGCATCTTTGAAATCCGCCCGATCAAGTGGCTGCTGGAAAAAAGCAGCATCGTGATCTGCGCCGGCGGTGGCGGCATCCCGACCATGTACGGCGAAGACGGCAAGCTCAAGGGCATCGAAGCGGTGATCGACAAGGACCTGTGCTCGTCGCTGCTGGCGTCGCAACTGGAAGCCGACTTGCTGGTGATCGCCACGGACGTCAACGCCGCCTTTATCGACTACGGCAAGCCGACCCAGAAAGCCATCGGCCAGGCCCACCCCGACGAAATCGAAAAACTCGGCTTCGCCGCCGGCTCCATGGGGCCCAAGGTGCAAGCGGCCTGCGAGTTCGCCCGCAAGACTGGCAAAACCGCCGTCATCGGTTCACTCTCGGACATCGAAGCGATTGTCCAGGGCAGCGCCGGTACACGCATCAGCACGGCAAAACCTGGCATCACCTACCTGTGAAGTTGAGGAGAAACGCCTATGGCCATCTTTGAACCGGGTCACCTGCACGTCGAACGTCATGCGCTCAATGCCAATGACTACAGCTACAACCTGTGCATCGACTACGAAGTCAGCCAGGACCCCAAGGAAGGCAAGGGCATGCTCTTTAAACTGCATGGTTCAGTGCAGGGCAAGGACCTCAAGGAGGAGTTTTTCCTGCCCAAGGACCAGGCGTTCGACTTTGCCCGGCATGCGATGAACATCGCGCAGAAGTATGGAATGCCGAAGGTCGCGGTGCTCAACGGCTCGATGCACAAGCAGTACGACCTGATGTTCGAGGATGTGCGGCATCAGTTGGATGTGAAGCCAGGTGATCCGATCAAACCTGAGCACTTAGAGTAAGAACACCGCAAATCCTCTGTGGGAGCGGGCTTGCTCGCGAATGCGGTCGATCAGTTAAAAATGCACTGACTG
>NZ_JANLGL010000044.1:0-36936 GCF_024655625.1 Pseudomonas sp. 18.1.10 | reverse complement strand
TCAGTCAACACATGCATCACTGAAAGACCGCTTTCGCGAGCAAGCCCGCTCCCACAGTTGGATCGTGTTCCAAAGTGGGACCGGGGATTCAAACCACCGCGTTGTAGAACTGCTCGCTGCTCTTCTGCTCCACCAGTGCCTGCTCAATCGCCGCCTGATGCACCTCATCGGCGTGCTCTTCACGGGCCTCCGGCAAGATCCCCAAACGCGAGAACAACTGCATGTCCTTATCCGCCTGCGGGTTGGCAGTGGTCAGCAACTTGTCGCCGTAGAAGATCGAGTTGGCACCGGCAAAAAACGCCAGGGCCTGCATCTGCTCGTTCATCGCCTCACGGCCGGCCGACAGGCGTACATGGGACTGCGGCATGAGGATGCGCGCCACGGCGAGCATGCGGATAAAGTCGAACGGGTCGATGTCCTCGGCGTTCTCCAGCGGCGTACCGGCCACCTTCACCAGCATGTTGATCGGCACCGACTCCGGGTGTTCCGGCAGGTTGGCCAGTTGGATCAGCAGGTTGGCGCGGTCGTCGAGGGACTCGCCCATGCCGAGGATGCCGCCTGAGCAGATCTTCATCCCCGAATCCCGCACGTAGGCCAGGGTTTGCAGGCGCTCGCTGTAGGTGCGGGTGGTGATGATGCTGCCGTAGAACTCCGGCGACGTGTCGAGGTTGTGGTTGTAGTAATCGAGGCCGGCCTGGGCCAGGGCTTCGGTCTGCTCCTGGTCGAGGCGTCCGAGGGTCATGCAGGTTTCCAGGCCCATGGCTTTTACGCCTTGGACCATCTGCAACACGTAGGGCATGTCCTTGGCCGACGGGTGTTTCCACGCGGCGCCCATGCAGAAGCGCGTCGAACCGATGGCCTTGGCGCGCGCAGCCTCTTCGAGGACCTTCTGCACTTCCATCAGCTTTTCTTTTTCCAGGCCGGTGTTGTAGTGGCCCGACTGCGGACAATATTTGCAATCTTCCGGGCAGGCGCCCGTCTTGATCGACAGCAGGGTCGACACTTGCACACGGTTGGCGTCGAAATGCGCGCGGTGCACGGTCTGCGCCTGGAACAACAGATCATTGAACGGCTGCACAAACAGCGCTTTGACTTCGGCGAGGGACCAATCGTGACGCAAGATGGCGGTGGTGCTGGCGCTCATGGGCGATTCCTTGATTATGCTTTGGCAAGCGCTGCGGGAAGGGCAATACCCACAGACACGACACGGATGCTCGGCATATTTAAGGAAGATTCATGCACTGTCAACCTGACCACAAACACCAGGTTTACATCTGGTTAAAAAACGAACAAACCTGTTTAATCTGCGATGAAGCGACACACTCCCGCCATTGTGTGTGCAACGTCTGCGAAACCGAGCTGCCCTGGCTGCTGGCCGCGTGTGAAAGCTGCGCCCTGCCCTTGCCGATGGACGGTCTGATTTGCGGCCAGTGCCTGAAAAAACCACCGGCCTTTAAACAGGTGATTGCCCCCTGGACCTACAGCTTCCCCATCGACAGCCTCATCAGCCGCTTCAAGCACCAGGCGCGCTGGCCCCTTGGGCAAATGCTCGCACGGCTGTTGGGCCAGCACCTGCAACACCGCTTCGACACCACCGAACTTCCCCGCCCCGACTGCCTGCTGCCGGTGCCGATGGCGCGCAAACGCCTGCGGGAACGCGGCTTCAACCAGGCGCACATGCTGGCGCGGTGGCTCAGCCAAGACCTCGACATCGCCGTAGATGAACACCTGTTGTTACGCCCCCACGACACCGTTGCGCAACAAGCCCTCGATGCCAAGAGCCGCCAGCGCAACCTGCGCACAGCCTTCGCCCTCGCCGCCAACGCCGACGTCACAGGCCGCCACTTCGCCCTGGTGGACGACGTGCTCACCACCGGCGCCACCGCCCACAGCCTCGCCCGCCTGCTGATCCACGCCGGCGCGCGCCGGGTCGATGTGTATTGCCTGGCCCGCACCCCCAAACCGGGCACCTGACTTGACGCCGCCGCGCCTTGCCCGCACCGTTCGGTCTATCTCATCCAAGCGTGTCGCCATGTCTCTGCCAGCCTCCCTCAGCCAACACATCATCCGTCGCCCCCAGCGCATTGCCTTGCTGGGGCATATCGCCGAACAGGGCTCGATCACCCGCGCGGCGAAAAGCGCCGGCTTGAGCTACAAGGCCGCCTGGGACGCCATCGACGAACTGAACAACCTCGCGCAAAAGCCCCTGGTGGCGCGCAGCGTCGGCGGCAAGGGCGGCGGCGGCGCCAAGCTGACGGCCGAGGGTGAGCGGGTGTTGCGTCTCTACCAGCGCCTGCAAGTGGTGCAGGCCGAACTGCTGGGTTCGGATGAGGCCGCCAGCGACTTCAATCTGCTCGGCCGCCTGATGCTGCGCACCAGCGCGCGCAACCAGTTGCACGGCCAAGTCATGGCGATTGAAAGCCATGGCCGCAACGACCTGATCCGCCTGCAACTGGCGGGCGGCCTGACGCTGCAAGCGCAAATCACCCACGACAGCACCCAGCGCCTGGAACTGGAAATCGGTGTGGAAGTGGTGGCGCTCATCAAGGCTGGCTGGTTGGAATTGCTGGCCCCCGGGGCTGCTGCAACACCTGGACACAATTGCATGGACGGCAGGATCGAGGCGATTCTCCACGCCGACGACGGCCCCAGCGAAGTGCGCATCGCCCTGCCTAACGGCCAGGTTCTGTGCGCCCTGGCGCAGCCCGACGCGCTCAAGGCACTGGATGCTGGCGAGGGCAGGACGATCCAGGTGCAATTCGCCCCGAGCAATGTGTTGCTCGGCACACCGGTGTAGGCAACGCCCGCCGTCAAACTGCAACAATTTCGTCACGCGCGCTCCTTAAGGTGTCTGCAAAAACCGCAGGGAGCCTGAGATGAGCCTATTAGAAGAAAACCAAGCCACCGACCTTGAACAGATGGTCGGCCTCACCCGCCGCCGCTTTATCGGCGCCGGCGCCCTGTGCGGCGCGGCGATGTTCCTCGGCGGCAACCTGCTGAGCCGCAGCGCGATGGCCGTCAACGCCGCTTCCGCCAGCCCGTTGCTGGGTTTCACCAGCATCGCCGCCGCCACCAGCGACGCCATTACCTTGCCACCGGGCTACAGCGCTTCGGTGCTGATTAGCTGGGGCCAACCACTGAGCAAGAACGCGCCGGCCTTCGATCCGTCCGGCAACGGCACGGCCGCAGCCCAGGAACAGCAATTCGGCGACCACAACGACGGCATGAGCCTGTTCGCCTTCCCCGGCGACGACAATCGCGCGCTTATGGCGATCAACAACGAATACACCAACTATCGCTACCTCTTCGCCCACGGCGGCGCGCCGCAATCGGCCGAAGAAGTGCGCAAGGCCCTGGCCAGCGAAGGGGTGTCGGTGATCGAAGTACGGCGCAAGGGCGACACTTGGCAATTTGTCCAGGACTCGCGCTACAACCGGCGCATCCACGGCAACTCGCCGATCCGCCTGGGCGGCCCCGCGGCCGGCCATGCCTGGCTGAAAACCGGCGCCGATAAAACCGGCACCAAAGCCCTCGGCACCTTCCAGAACTGCGCCAACGGCAAGACGCCATGGGGCACTTATCTGACCTGTGAAGAGAACTTCACCGACTGCTTCGGCAGCAGCAACCCACAACAAACCTTCAATGCCGGGCAAAAGCGCTACGGCGCGGTGGCCGCCAGCAAGGAGATCAACTGGCACCAGCACGACCCGCGCTTTGACCTGGCCAAGAATCCCAACGAACTCAATCGCCACGGCTGGGTGGTGGAAATCGACCCGTTCGATCCAAAGTCCACCCCGGTCAAACGCACCGCCCTCGGCCGCTTCAAGCACGAAAACGCAGCGCTGGCTGAAACCCGCGACGGCCGCGCCGTGGTGTACATGGGCGACGATGAACGCGGTGAATTCATCTACAAGTTCGTCAGCCGCGACAAGATCAACCACAAGAACCCCAAGGCCAACAAAGACCTGCTGGATCACGGCACCCTGTATGTGGCGATCTTCGACGCCGGCGACGGTAACGCCGACCACCCCAAGGGCAGCGGCCAATGGGTCGAGCTGACCCACGGCAAGAACGGCATCGACGCCAGCAGCGGTTTCGCCAGCCAGGCCGAAGTGCTGATCCACGCGCGCCTCGCCGCCAGCGTGGTGAAAGCCACACGCATGGACCGCCCGGAATGGATCGTGGTCAGCCCCACCGACGGCCAGGTCTATTGCACCCTGACCAACAACGCCAAGCGCGGCGAAGACGGCCAGCCGGTGGGCGGGCCCAACCCACGGGAGAAAAACGTCTACGGCCAGATCCTGCGCTGGAAGGCCGACGCCGATAACCACGGCGCCCACACGTTCAGCTGGGACCTGTTTGTGGTGGCCGGCAACCCGGGCGTGCATGCCGGCACACCCAAGGGCGGCTCGTCGAATATCAACCCACAGAATATGTTCAACAGCCCCGATGGCCTGGGTTTCGACAAGGCCGGGCGCCTGTGGATTCTTACCGACGGCGACTACAGCAACGCAGGCGACTTCGCCGGCATGGGCAATAACCAGATGCTGTGTGCCGACCCGGCCACTGGGGAAATCCGCCGGTTCATGGTCGGACCGGTGGCATGTGAGGTGACGGGCATCAGCTTTTCGCCGGATCAGAAGACGCTGTTTGTGGGGATCCAGCACCCGGGGGAAACCGGGGGTTCGACCTGGCCGGAGCATCTGCCCAACGGTAAGCCGCGCTCGTCGGTGATGGCGATTCGGCGGGATGATGGTGGGGTAGTCGGCGCCTGATAAGCCCTCTTCGCGAGCAAGCCCGCTCCCACATTCGACCGCATTCTCATGCTGGAACTCGGTCAAGTGTGGGAGCGGGCTTGCCCGCGAAGGCGTCCGCACAGCCACCACCTATCGATGCTGTTACCATACCCGGCCGGACGCGGCGCCCTGCTGCGCGCAGGAGTTCGCATGGCCCACCCGTTTGAAACACTCACCCCCGACCTGGTCCTCGACGCCGTCGAAAGCATCGGTTTCCTCAGCGATGCGCGCGTATTGGCGCTCAACAGCTACGAAAACCGCGTCTATCAGGTGGGCATCGACGACGCCGAGCCGCTGATCGCCAAGTTCTACCGCCCGCAGCGTTGGACCAACGAAGCGATCCTCGAAGAACACCGCTTCACCTTCGAACTGGCGGAATGCGAAGTGCCGGTGGTCGCGCCGCTGATCCACAACGGCGAAAGCCTGTTCGAACACGCAGGCTTCCGTTTCGCCCTGTTCCCCCGCCGTGGCGGCCGTGCGCCGGAGCCGGGCAATCTCGACCAACTCTATCGTCTCGGGCAACTGCTCGGCCGTTTGCATGCGGTGGGTGCCACCCGCCCGTTCGAACACCGTGAAGCCCTGGGTGTGAAGAACTTCGGTCACGACTCCCTCAACACCCTGCTCGAAGGCAACTTTATCCCCAAGAGCCTGCTGCCGGCCTACGAGTCCGTGGCCCGCGACCTGCTCAAGCGCGTGGAAGAGGTGTACAAGGCCACGCCGCACAAGAACATCCGCATGCACGGCGATTGCCACCCCGGCAACATGATGTGCCGCGACGAGATGTTCCATATCGTCGACCTGGATGACTGCCGCATGGGCCCGGCGGTGCAGGACCTGTGGATGATGCTCGCCGGTGACCGTCAGGAATGCCTGGGGCAGTTGTCGGAATTGATGGACGGCTACCAGGAATTCCACGACTTCGACCCACGCGAACTGGCCCTGATCGAACCCCTGCGCGCCTTGCGCCTGATGCATTACAGCGCCTGGCTGGCACGGCGCTGGGATGACCCGGCGTTTCCCCATAGCTTCCCGTGGTTTGGCAGTGAGCGTTACTGGGGCGACCAGGTGTTGGCGTTGCGCGAGCAGCTGTCAGCCCTCAACGAAGAACCGCTGAAACTCTTCTGACCCACCCTCTCCCCTGTGGGAGCTGGCTTGCCTGCGATGACGGCTGCACATTCAGCATGAATGTGTCTGAACGACCGCTATCGCAGGCAAGCCAGCTCCCACAGAAAAGCGCCACCCATTGCCCGAGAAAAATCCTTACAATCGCGCTTTGTTAGCTGCCTAAGCAAGGATTTTGCAATGCACGCCGTCAACCCCCGCAAGGGTTACATCCTGGGCCTGAGCGCCTATGTCATCTGGGGTCTGTTCCCGCTCTACTTCAAAGCCATCGCCAGCGTGCCGGCCGCCGAAATCATCGTGCACCGCGTGCTGTGGTCGGCGTTGTTCGGCGGTTTGCTGCTGATGGTGTGGAAACACCCCGGCTGGTTCCGTGAACTGCGTGACAACCCCAAGCGCCTGGCGATCCTGGCCCTCAGCGGTTCGTTGATTGCGGGTAACTGGCTGACCTATGTGTGGTCGGTAAACAGCGGGCGCATGCTCGAAGCGAGCCTGGGTTACTACATCAACCCCTTGGTGAATGTGCTGCTGGGCATGCTGCTCCTCGGCGAACGCCTACGCCGCTTGCAATGGGCCGCGGTCGCGCTGGCGGCGGTGGGTGTGGCGCAGCAGGTGTGGCAGGTGGGCAGTTTGCCGTGGGTGTCGCTGGTGCTGGCACTGACCTTCGGTTTCTACGGGTTGATCCGCAAGCAGGCGCCGGTCAAGGCACTGCCGGGGCTGGTGGTGGAAACCTGGATGCTGGTGCCGATTGCCGTGGCGTGGTTGTTGTTCAACCCGACCGCCCACAGTGCACAACTGGCGTTCTGGAGCACGTCCGAAGCCTGGTGGCTGGTGGCCGCAGGCCCGGTGACGCTGATCCCGCTGGTGTGTTTCAACGCCGCCGCACGGCATTTGCCCTACACCGCATTGGGCTTTTTGCAGTACGTCGCGCCGACCCTGGTGCTGCTGGAAGCCGTGCTGCTGTTCGGCGAGCACCTGGCGCCGAGCACGCTGATTGCCTTCGCGTTTATCTGGGCGGGCCTGGTGGTCTACAGCGTGGATGCGTGGCTGAGCGTGCGCAAACGCTGACCAAATAATGTACAAACCTCTGCAAGCCACAGCGGGCGTGGCTTGCAGACATCCACCCCAAGGTTATCCACAACCTGATCCCCGCCATTTGTGCACAAGCACTTGAAATTGCTCGTTTTTTGCTCAAACAGCCGAGAAGCCCGGCCGGCGTGGCCTGGCGCCGGGTCTCTACAGGTTATCCACAGGCCCATGCAAGATTTCCCTGCATAACCCTGTGGGCAGATTATTCCTCGTGGTGCAGTTCCACCATCAAGTCATCGGCCAGGGTTTCCAGGGACAGCTGCAAGGTATCCAGGGACAGCGCCGCGGGCACCTGCAACAGCGCCTCGGCAGTGAACAACGGGTCGCCGCTCATGGGCGCCGGGCGCACATCGGTGCTCAGGCTCTCCAGGTTCACCCCTTGCTTGCTCAACAGCGCGGTGATCTCGCGCACGATGCCGGAACGGTCATTACCTACCAGCGTCATCATGATGGATTTGCTTGCCGACGCCTGCCCACTGCTGCCCTCGCCCACCAGCACACGAATGCCGTGTGTGGATAAGTCCTCTAGCGCGCCCACCAGTGCCTGACGGTTTTCTGTGGGAACACTGACGCGCAGGATCCCGGCAAACTGCCCGGCCATGTGGGCCATGCGGCTTTCCAGCCAGTTGCCGCCGTGGGCGGCGATGTTCTGCGCGATGCGTTCCACCAGGCCGGGTTTGTCGGCGGCGATAATTGTGAGTACAAGATGGTCCATGGCGAAGCCCTCTGGAATTCAATCTACAAGGTGGACTCGACAGCCACCGAAAACAAATCGTGTACCATTTTTATATTTATCTGGAACAATCCAATAGTTTTTTGAGAACATCCCGTTCTCCGCTGTGACCGTACGACCAAAGTGGGTCGCTAAACGACGTATTTAGTCTAATTTTCACAACCGCAAGTCATCATGTAGTATGCGCAACCTGGCACTACATAATGAAAATCTAAAAAGCGCTTAAGCTGTGCAGAGTGAGGCAAGCAATGACTGAACACGTTCAAGTCGGTGGCCTGCAGGTCGCCAAAGTCCTGTTCGACTTCGTGAACAACGAAGCCATTCCCGGCACCGGCATTACTGCCGACCAGTTCTGGGCCGGTGCCGACAAGGTCATCCATGACCTGGCACCGAAGAACAAAGCCCTACTCGCCAAACGCGACGATTTCCAAACGCGCATCGACACCTGGCACCAGACCCACGCCGGCCAGGCTCACGACGCGGTGGCCTACAAAGCCTTCCTGCAAGACATCGGATACCTGCTGCCAGAAGCCGCAGATTTCCAGGCCACGACCCAAAACGTCGACGACGAGATCGCCCGCATGGCCGGCCCGCAGCTGGTGGTGCCGGTAATGAACGCGCGCTTCGCCCTCAACGCCTCCAATGCGCGTTGGGGCTCGCTGTATGACGCGCTGTATGGCACCGACGCCATCAGCGAAGCCGACGGCGCCGAAAAGGGCCAGGGCTACAACAAAGTGCGTGGCGACAAGGTGATTGCCTTCGCCCGCGCCTTCCTTGACGAAGCCGCACCGCTCAGCGCCGGCAGCCACGTCGAGTCCACCGGTTACAAGATCGTTGATGGCAAGCTGATCGTCAGCCTCAAGGGCGGCAGCAACAGCGGCCTGCGCGACGACGCACAACTGATCGGTTTCCACGGCGACGCGGCACAACCGACCGCCGTGCTGCTGAAACACAACGGCCTGCACTTCGAAATCCAGATCGACGCCAGCACCCCGGTCGGCCAGACCGACGCCGCCGGCGTCAAAGACGTGCTGATGGAAGCCGCGCTGACCACCATCATGGACTGCGAAGACTCCGTCGCCGCCGTCGATGCCGATGACAAAGTGGTGATCTACCGCAACTGGCTCGGCCTGATGAAAGGCGACCTGGCCGAAGAAGTGGCCAAGGGCGGCAAGACCTTCACCCGCACCATGAACGCCGACCGCGTTTATACCGGCGTGAATGGCCAGGACGTGACCCTGCACGGCCGCTCCCTGCTGTTCGTGCGCAACGTCGGTCACCTGATGACCATCGACGCGATCCTCGACAAAGACGGCAACGAAGTGCCGGAAGGCATCCTCGACGGCCTGGTCACCAGCCTCGCGGCGACCCACAGCCTCAACGGCAACAGCAGCCGCAAGAACAGCCGCACCGGTTCCGTGTACATCGTCAAACCGAAGATGCACGGCCCGGAAGAAGCCGCGTTCACCAACGAGCTGTTCGGCCGCATCGAAGACGTGCTGAAGCTGCCGCGCAACACCCTGAAAGTCGGGATCATGGACGAGGAGCGCCGCACCACGGTCAACCTCAAGGCCTGCATCAAGGCGGCCAGCGAGCGCGTGGTGTTTATCAACACCGGCTTCCTCGACCGTACCGGCGACGAGATCCACACCTCCATGGAAGCCGGCGCGATGGTGCGCAAGGCCGCAATGAAGGCGGAAAAATGGATCGGCGCCTACGAAAACTGGAACGTCGATATCGGCCTGAGCACCGGCCTGCAAGGCCGTGCGCAGATCGGTAAAGGCATGTGGGCGATGCCCGACCTGATGGCGGCGATGCTCGAACAGAAAATCGCCCACCCACTGGCCGGCGCCAACACCGCGTGGGTACCGTCGCCGACCGCCGCTGCGCTGCACGCGCTGCATTACCACAAGGTCGACGTCTTCGCCCGCCAGGCAGAACTGGCCAAGCGCGAACGCGCCTCGGTGGACGACATCCTCACTATTCCTCTGGCGACCAATACCGATTGGTCCGACGAAGAAATCCGCAACGAACTGGACAACAACGCCCAGGGCATCCTCGGTTATGTGGTGCGCTGGATCGACCAGGGCGTCGGCTGCTCGAAAGTGCCGGACATCAACGATGTCGGCCTGATGGAAGACCGCGCCACCCTGCGTATCTCCAGCCAGCACATCGCCAACTGGCTGCGCCACGGCATCGTCAACGAAGCCCAGGTAATGGAAAGCCTCAAGCGCATGGCGCCGGTGGTGGACCGTCAAAACGCTGGGGATAAGTTGTACCGCCCACTGGCACCGGATTTCGACAGCAACATCGCGTTCCAGGCAGCGGTGGAGCTGGTGATTGAAGGGACCAAGCAGCCGAATGGCTATACCGAGCCGGTGTTGCACCGCAGGCGTCGGGAGTTCAAGGCCAAGAATGGCCTGTAAATGAAAAAAGCCCTGGTCGAGAGACCGGGGCTTTTTCTTTGGGGCTGGGATGACTGGGCTGACGCTTTCGCGAGCAAGCCCGCTCCCACATTTGACCGCGTATATCCTGTAGGAACTCGGTCGAATGTGGGAGCGGGCTTGCTCGCGAAGAGGCCGGCAAATACACCACAAAAATCAGGCCGCCATCCCCAACTCCCGCTTCACCAGCTTCGCCAGCTTCACGCTATCAATCGGCTTGAGCAAAAAGTCCACCACGCTCAAATGCATCGCATCAATCACATCCAACGCTTCCGCATCCCCCGACATAATGATGATCGGCAACGCCGCCCGCGTGGACTCGCGCACCTTGCGGATCAGCTCCAAACCGTTGCTGGGCGCCATGCGCAGGTCGGTGATGAGCAGGCCAATGGAACCGCTGGACTGCAGCAATGCCCACGCCGCCTCTCCGCTCTCGGCGGTCATGCAGCGAATGCCGTCCAGCCCGAGGATTTCCGCCAGCAGTTCACGGGCGTCCTTGTCGTCATCGACGATCAACACCCGTTGCGGCGGCAAATCAGGCTCCAGCATCACGGCGCTCAGCGCCTCGCGCTCGGCATCACTCAAAATATCGTGGTCGGACATACGGTTCTCAGCAGTTCTCATCAATCTCCCAGCACACTCGTCAGACATCTGCGGAAGGGCGAACAATGTGCACTTCGTCGGAAAGTTTGCCTAGTGGGCGTTCTACGGGTTTTGCACAATCTTCATGTAAGGTTTTTCCCTAGGTTTACGCCGGCTCCCGGGACCTAGACTTACGTCCAATGGGCACCCGCCCCGCAGGAGCCGACCATGAGGGACGATAACGACAATAAAATTGCGGTCACTGTTATGAGTAAAGCTGATGCCTTCGCCCAGGCGGGGAAAACTGCTGTGTTGCAGAACATTCACGGCACCTTGCAGTTCCTGCAACGCTTCCCGCCGTTCAACCAGATGGAAAACGCGCATTTGGCGTTTCTGGTGGAACAGTGCCAATTGCGCTTCTTCGGCCCCGGCGAGAGCATCCTCAAGCCGTCGGGTGGGCCCGTTGAACACTTTTACATCGTCAAGCAGGGCCGTGTGGTCGGCGAACGCCCGGACTCGGCAGAGACCACCTTCGAAATCACCACCGGCGAATGCTTCCCCCTCGCCGCGCTACTCGGCGAGCGGGCCACCCGCACCGAGCATAAAGCCGCCGAAGACACCTTCTGCCTACAGCTGAACAAGCCGGCGTTTATCAAGCTGTTCGCCCTTTCCAGCCCGTTTCGCGACTTTGCCCTACGCGGCGTGAGCAGCCTGCTGGATCAGGTCAACCAGCAAGTCCAGCAAAAAGCCGTGGAAACCCTCGGTACCCAATATTCCCTGAACACCCGCCTGGGCGAATTGGCCATGCGCCATCCGGTGACGTGCAGCCCGGCCACACCGCTGCGCGAGGCGGTGACGCTGATGCATGAGCAACAGGTCGGCAGCATCGTGATCGTTGACGAGCACAAGGCGCCGCTGGGGATTTTCACCCTGCGCGACCTCCGGCACGTGGTCGCGGACGGTGTCAGTGATTTCAGCCAGGCCATCGCCGGCCACATGACCCAGGCGCCGTTCTACCTGACCCCGGACCACAGCGCCTTCGACGCCGCCATCGCCATGACCGAACGGCATATCGCCCACGTCTGCCTGGTCAAGGATCAGCGCCTGTGTGGCGTGGTGTCCGAACGCGATCTGTTTTCCCTGCAACGGGTCGACCTGGTGCACCTGGCCCGCACCATCCGCAATGCGCCCCGGGTGGAAAACCTGGTGGCGATCCGCGGCGAGATCGGCCAGTTGGTCGAGCGCATGCTGGCCCATGGCGCGTCGTCCACCCAGATCACCCACATCATTACCCTGCTCAACGATCACACCGTGTGCCGGGTGATCGAGCTGACCCTGGCGGAAAAAGGCGACCCCGGCGTGCCCTTCAGCTGGCTGTGTTTCGGCAGCGAAGGCCGCCGCGAGCAGACGCTGTACACCGACCAGGACAACGGCATCCTGTTCGACGCCAAGGACGCCGCCGAAGCCGCGCAAATCCGCGCCCTGCTATTGCCCCTGGCGCAGCACATCAACCAAAGCCTGGCGCTCTGCGGGTTCAGCCTGTGCAAGGGCAATATCATGGCCGGCAACCCCGAGCTGTGCCTGTCGCGGGCCGAATGGGCGCGACGTTTTGCGGCGTTTATCCGCGAGGCCACGCCGGAGAATCTACTGGGTTCGAGCATCTATTTCGATTTGCGCGTGGTGTGGGGCGATGAGCGCGGCTGTGAGCAGCTGCGCCAGGGCATTCTCGATCAAGTCGCGGATAACCGGCTGTTCCAGCGCATGCTGGCGGAGAACGCCTTGCGCCAGCGCCCGCCCGTAGGACGTTTCCGCGAGTTTGTGCTGTCGCGCAAAGGCAGCGAGAAGGCCACGCTGGACCTCAAGGTGCAGGGCCTCACGCCCTTCGTCGACGGCGCGCGCCTGCTGGCCCTGGCCAATGGCATCCACGCCAACAACACCCTGGAGCGCTTGCGCCAGTTGGTGGTCAAGGAAGTCATCGAGCCACTGGACGGCGCCGCCTATGAAGAGGCGTATCACTTTATCCAGCAAACCCGCATGCAGCAGCATCAGTTGCAGACCCGGGAAAACCAGCCCTACTCCAACCGCGTCGACCCCGACAGCCTCAACCACCTCGACCGACGCATCCTGCGCGAATCCCTGCGCCAGGCCCAACGCCTGCAAAGCAGCCTGACGTTGCGGTATCAGCTGTGAGCCTATTCAGTTGGTTGCGTGCGAAAAAGCCAGGGCTCGACACCACGCAACAACAGCGTCTGGCGCAACTGTGCAAACCCGTCGCGCTGGGCGACCAATCCTTGCGCAGCCAACGCTGGGTGGTCCTGGACCTGGAAACCAGCGGCCTGAACCTCAACCGCGACCAGGTGCTGTCCATCGGCGCGGTGGTGATCGAAGACGGCGCGGTGGATTTCTCGCAGATGTTCGAGCGCACCTTGCAACGGGCCGAAACCAAGCCCGGCCCCAGTGTATTGATCCACGGCCTCGGCCCCAGCGCGATTGCCGCCGGCAGCGATCCGGTGGAAGCGTTGCTGGATTTCATGGCGTTTGTCGGTGACAGCCCGCTGCTGGCCTTCCATGCGCCGTTCGATCAACACATGCTGTGCCGGGCGCTCAAGGACAGCCTGGGTTATCGCCTGGCCCACCCGTTCCTGGACGTGGCCGACATCGCCCCGCTGCTGTGCCCCGAGGCGCATATCCGCGAAGCCGGGCTGGATGACTGGATCAACCACTTCAACCTGCAAGTCGGCGAACGCCATCACGCCAGCGCCGACGCCCTGGCCACGGCCGAACTGATGCTGATCCTGTTCAGCCGCGCGCGGCAGCAGCACATTGATACGCCGCAAGCGCTGCACGAGCGTTTGAGCCAATGGAAACGGCGTAAACAGACGCCATCGTTTTAATAGCATCACCCGACAGACGCCAATTGCGCCCACCCGACGCCTCTGACACAATCGCGAATAATTCTCGTTAGTTTAAACGTTTTGTTTGCCAGGTGATGCCTTGTCGTCGATCCAGAACCCACACAGTGAGCTTGTTGGCGCGTTGTACCGCGACCATCGTGGCTGGCTGTTGGCCTGGCTGCGGCGCAACGTGGCGTGCCCGAGCCGCGCCGAAGACCTGAGCCAGGACACCTTCATGCGCCTGCTGGGCCGTGACGAGCTGCGCGAACCCCGCGAACCCCGGGCGTTCCTGGTGGCCATCGCCAAGGGCCTGCTGTTCGACTATTTCCGCCGCGCCGCCCTGGAACAGGCTTATCTCACCGAACTGATGCTGATCCCGGAAAGCGAACACCCCTCGCCCGAAGACCAGCAACTGATCCTCGAAGACCTCAAGGCCATCGACCGCCTGCTGGGCAAGCTGTCGAGCAAGGCCCGCGCCGCCTTCCTCTATAACCGCCTCGACGGAATGGGCCACGCCGAAATCGCCCAGCGCCTCGGTGTGTCGGTGCCGCGTGTGCGCCAGTACCTGGCCCAGGGCATTCGCCAATGCTATATCGCCCTGTATGGCGAGCCGCTGTGAGCGTGGTCAGTTCCAAACCGGTATCGGCCCGCGTGCTGGATGCGGCGATTGCCTGGCAACTGTCCCTGGATTCGGGCGACGGCAGCCCGGTTGAGCGCGAAGAATTCGACAAATGGCTGGCCAGCGACGAAGAACACGCCCGCGCCTGGCGCCAACTGGGCATGCTCGACCAGCGCTTCAGCGCGGCATCGGGCCCGGCACGGGCGGCGCTGTTGCAGTCCCGCGAGGGCATTCGCCAGCGGGTACGCAAGCTCGGCAGTGGGTTGGCCAGCATCGCCGTGGTGATTGGCCTGGCCTTGTTTGCCGGGGAACGCTATGTGCCGATCCACTATTGGCTGGCCGACCAGCGCACCGCCACCGGCGAGCAGCGCACGCTGAAACTGGCGGACGGCACCTTGATTAACCTCAACACCCACAGCGCCATCGACGTGCGCTTTGATGACAAGCGCCGGCTGATCGTGTTGCAGGAAGGCGAAATCCTCGTCGAGACCGGCCACAACGATGGGCGGCCGTTTTATGTGCAAACCCGCGACGGCAGCCTGCGTGCACTGGGCACGCGGTTTATCGTCAGGCGCGAAGACCACGCCACGCGCTTGAGCGTGCTGCAATCGGCTGTTGGCGCCCAACCCGAGGCGTTGCAACAGGAACAGATCTTCAAGGAAGGCCAGCAGGTGCTGATGCGCACTGACGGCCTGGGCCCGACGCTGGCCGTCACCCCCGCCACCGACGCGTGGACGCGCGGCATGCTGGTGGTGGACAACGCGCGCCTGGGCGATGTGGTCGCGGAACTGGCGCGCTACCGCACCGGGCACCTGGGTGTGGATAAGCATGTGGCGGACCTGCGCATTACCGGCAGCTTCCCGTTGCATGACACCACCCTGGCGTTGAATGCGCTGCTGCCGACGTTGCCGGTGCAGATCGAGCAGCATACGCCG
This sequence comes from Pseudomonas sp. 18.1.10, assembly GCF_024655625.1. Lineage (NCBI taxonomy): Bacteria > Pseudomonadati > Pseudomonadota > Gammaproteobacteria > Pseudomonadales > Pseudomonadaceae > Pseudomonas > Pseudomonas sp. 18.1.10. Next base: position 21,725 of record NZ_JANLGL010000044.1, on the reverse strand, counting down.
TGGTGGGTGACCGTCGGCGCCAAGCCTTAGGTTCTGTGGTGCGTGGGCGATTGCTATCGCAGGCAAGCCAGCTCCCACACTCGACTGTGTTCACACATCAAATGTGGGAGCTGGCTTGCCTGCGATGAGGCCCTCAAGAACACCCAAAAAATATTTGCAGCCAGCCCTATCACTTTTCGATTCTCGTTCGGCACCTAGGCAATTGAGAAATATTTCCATTCAGGAGCCGCCCCATGTCCCGCACGCTAGACACCCTGTTGCGCCCCAGCCTGTTAGCCGTGGCCATCGCCCTCAGCGCCCCGCTGGCCAGCACCCCGCTGATCGCCGCCGAACAGGCCTCCAGCGTGCGCGCCTACAACCTGCCGGCGGCTCCCCTGGCAAGCACCTTGAACCAGATCGCCAGCCAGGCGGGCTTGGCACTCACGCTCAACCCGTCGCTCGCCGCCGGCAAGACCTCGGCCCCGGTCAAAGGCCAGTTCGATGCACCCGGGGCACTGCGCGAAGCGTTGCGTGGCACGGGCTTGCAGTTGGGGCAGAGCAGTGCCGGGACGTACACGTTGGTGGTGATTCCAGAAGGTGTGGTTGCATTGCCGGAGACCAATATCATCGGCCAAGGCAGCACTGAAAGCGCCTGGGGCCCGGTGGATGGCTATGTCGCAACGCGCACCGCCGCCGGCACCAAGACCGATACCGCCCTCGTCGAGGCGCCACGCTCGATTTCCGTCGCCACCCGCCAGCAGATGCAAGACCGCAACGTGCAGAACCTGGATGACGCGGTGAAATACATGCCCGGCATCGTCTCCGCCAGCTACGGCAGCGACACCCGCTACGACTGGATGCGTGTGCGTGGTTTCGAACCGACCCAGTTCCTCGACGGCCTGCCACTGCCGCGCGGCGTGTACGCCAACCCGAAGGCCGAAACCTGGAACCTCGACCGCCTCGCCCTGCTACGCGGCCCCGCATCGTCGGTGTACGGCCAGACGCCACCGGGCGGCCTGTTGGACATGGTCAGCCGCCGCCCCAGCGAAGAATCGAGCCATGCCGTGCAAGTGCAATACGGCAGCGACAACTACCGCCAGATCAACTTCGCCAGCACCGGCAAGATCGACGATGAAGGCCAGTTCCTCTACGGCCTCAGCGGCGTGGTGCGCGATGCCGGCACCCAGGTCGATCATATCGACAACAAGCGCTACAACATCGCCCCCAGCCTGACCTGGAACATGGACCCTGATACCAAGCTGACCTTTCTCTCGCAATTCACCCGCGACGATACCGGTACCACCAGCCAGTTCATGCCGATCCAGGGCACCAAGATCAAATCGCCGCTGGGCGACGTATCCCATCACAAAAACCTCGGCGACCCGGACTACGAGTTCTACGACCGTACCTACTACGCGCTGGGCTACGCGTTCGAGCACCGTTTCAACGACACCTGGCAGTTCAAGCAGAACCTGCGCTACACCAAGTCGGAGTTGTCGTTCCAGCAGCTGACCGTGGGTTCCTACGCTTACTCGCCAGCCGACGCAGCGGGCAACATCAGCCGTTCCACCACCAACGTCGACGAGAACATCGGCCAGTTTGCGGTGGACAACAACTTCCAGGCCGACTTCGCCACCGGCGACGTGATCCACACCCTGCTGCTGGGCCTGGATCACCAGCGTACCGATACGTCCTACCGTGCGATCTACGGCACCGCCTCGGGTACCAACATCTTCAACCCGATCAACACCACGCCGACAGTGCGCCCGACCGACGTCCGGCCGTTCTACGACTACAACCAGAAAACCGTGCAGACCGGCCTCTACGTGCAGGACCAGATGGCCCTGGACAAATGGCGCCTGACCCTCGGCGGGCGTGAAGATTGGGTGCATCAGGCCACCACTTACTTCAACGACAGCGATGCAACCAACACCGACCGCGTCAAACACTTCAGCGGCAACGCGGCGCTGAGCTATGTGTTCGATTCGGGCTTCGTACCGTACCTGTCCTACGCCGAATCGTTCCAGCCCGCGAGCAACGCCGATACCAGCGCGTCCAAGACGTTCAAACCGACGGAAGGCAAGCAGTGGGAGATGGGCGTGAAATACCAACCGCCCGGCTCCAACACGTTGCTGACGGCGGCTGTCTACGACCTGACCCAGAAGAATGTGCAGGTGACCACCCTTGGCGCAGGCAACCAGCAAATCAACAGCCAGACCGGCGAAGTAAAGGTCAAGGGCCTGGAGCTGGAAGCCGTGTCTGACGTGACCGAGAACCTCAAGGTGATTGCGGCCTACACCCTGGCCAAGTCCGAAGTGCAAAAAGGCATCTACAAAGGCAACCGCCTGACCTTGATGCCCAACCAGCAAGCCTCGCTGTGGACTGACTACACCTGGCACACCGGCCCGCTCGACGGTTTCGGTATCGGCTTTGGCGCGCGCTACACCGGCAACACCTATGGCGACCAGGCCAACACCTGGCTGGGCAAGGCCAACGCCTACACCGTGTTCGACGGTTCGGTGCATTACGACCTCGGCCGCCTAGACAGCACCCTCAAGGGCGCCTCGGTGAAGCTCAACGCCACCAATCTGTTCAACAAGGACTACTTGTCGACCTGCGACGCCAACTACTGCTACTTCGGCGACCAACGCAGCGTCGTTGCCAGCGCCACCTACCAGTGGTAATCGGCTGAGTTAACAACCGGGCCGCCCCTGTGGGCGGCCTTGGCATGTCTGAAGGCTGGAAAATGAAAAGCAAAACCATCCGCCGCTGGTCCTTCATCCACACCTGGACCAGCCTGATCTGTACGGTGTTCCTGCTGCTGCTCGCCCTCACCGGCCTGCCGCTGGTGTTCCACCACGAGATCGACCACCTGCTGGGCAACGAACCGCAGTTGGCACAAATGCCTGCCGACACGCCGCAGCTCAACCTGGAGCAACTGGTGGCGAAGGCCCAGGCCCATCGCCCCGGCGAAGCCATGCAGTACCTGGCCTGGGACGAGGACGACGCGAACGGCGTGATCGCGATCATGGCGGCCACCGCCGGCACCGAGCCCAACTCGTCCCACACCTTCATGCTGGATGCGCGCACCGGTGATGCGGTGGAGATGCCGTCGGCGAATGGCGGCTTCACCCTGTTCCTGCTGCGCCTGCATGTGGATATGTTCGCCGGGTTGCCGGGCAAGTTGCTGCTGGCGTTCATGGGCATTCTGTTTGTGATCGCGATTATCTCGGGCACGGTGTTGTACCTGCCGTTCATGCGGCGCTTGAAGTTCGCCACCGTGCGCCAGGACAAATCCACGCGCTTGCGCTGGCTCGACCTGCACAACCTGCTCGGCGTGGTCACCCTGACCTGGGCGCTGGTGGTGGGCGTCACCGGCGTGATCAGCGCCTGCGCCGACCTGATTATCGCCGCCTGGCGCCAGGACAGCCTTAGCACGATGATCGAGCCCTACAAAAACGCACCGCCGCTGAGCCAACGCGCACCGGCCAGCGAGTTGCTGACCATCGCCGCCCAGGCCGCGCCCGGCATGCAGCCGGACTTTATCGCCTTCCCCGGCACGCGCTTTTCCAGTGAGCATCACTATGCGGTGTTCATGAAAGGCAGCACCCACCTGACGTCGCACCTGCTCACGCCGGTGCTGATCGACGCCAGCACCCTGGCCGTCACCGCCATCGCCGAACGGCCGTGGTACATGGACGCCATGGGCATGTCCCAGCCCCTGCACTTTGGCGACTATGGCGGCATGCCGATGAAGATCCTGTGGGCGGTGTTGGATGTGCTGACCATCATCGTGTTGGGCAGTGGGGTTTACCTGTGGATCGTCAGGCGTAAGACATGAAGCCAAGGCAATCGAGTTTCTGGAAGGTGTTTGCGATTCCGCTGGGGATTGGTTTGCTCAGTGCGGCGGGGTTGTTTGCGGCGTTGCTGGGGGATGGGGGGTGGGATTCGTTGAGTTGGGTGGGGTTGGGGGTGCCGGCGGCTCTTGGCACTTGGGGGTTGTTTAAGCGGCGCGCCTGATGGCGCTTTCGCGAGCAAGCCCGCTCCCACATTCGACCGCGATCCGCCTGACACAATGGGGTCAAATGTGGGAGCGGGCTTGCTCGCGAAGAGGCCTTCAAAAACACCACCAATGCCTCTAGGCTAGCCCCTACCCATCTTGAGGAATGCCCATGTCCACCATGACCCTGTTCCACAACCCCGCCTCCCCCTTCGTGCGCAAAGTCCGCGTGCTGCTGCTCGAAACCGGCCAGCAGGACCGCGTGGCCCTGCAAGCCACCCTGCCGACGCCGATCCAGCCCGACCCGCACGTGCTGCAAGGCAACCCCGTGGGCAAGATCCCCGCCCTGCGCCTGGCCGACGGTTCGGTGCTGCACGACAGCCGGGTGATCCTCGATTACCTCGACCACCAGCACGTCGGCAACCCGCTGATCCCCCGCGACGGCTCGGCCCGCTGGCGCCGCCTGACCCTGGCGTCGATGGCCGACGGCATCATGGATGCCGCCGTGCTGGTGCGCTACGAGACCGCCATGCGCCCGGTGGAGAAACATTGGGACCAGTGGCTGGACGAACAACGCAACAAGATCCGCCGCAGTGTCGCCGAGTTGGAAGCGGACGCGATTGCCGAACTGGCCAGTCATTTCGATATTGCCGCGATCAGTGTGGCGTGTGCCTTGGGTTACCTGGACTTCCGCCACCCGGACCTGCAATGGCGGGCAGACAACCCCAAGCTTGCCGCCTGGTACGCCGAGGTCAGCCAGCGCCCTTCGATGCAGCAGACCCAGCCGCCCATCTAACGCTCACCGACATTCCCCTGTGGGAGCGGGCTTGCTCGCGAATGCGATCTATCAGTAACGGATTCATTGACTGACCCACCGCTTTCGCGAGCAAGTCCGCTCCCACATTGTCCAGTGGCGTGGTTGAGGAAGTTGACTAGCCGCGCCTTCATCTGCTGATCTTCCCTTAACCCAATCATTGCACCCCCTCCAGGTCAAACTGCAACGGCTCCACCGCCTTGCGCTTGCCCACGCCATACCAGTCCAGCTTGCGTGTCAGCACCATCACCGTGCCCAACAAACCAAACAACAGCAGCGAGCCCATCAGCAGCGCGTAATCCTCGGCACTCAACAGCCCGTAGAGCAAGCCATACAACGCTGCCAACCCCGCCGAAAAGCCCAGCCCGTGGCGGATGCTGCGCAGCACATGGCAGACGTAGAAGCCGATCAACAACACACAGGCACTGGCAGAGATCAGGTAGGCCAGGGCAAAGCCGATGTGTTCGGACAGCGACAACAACAGCAGGTAGAAAAACGCCAGGGCAAAGCCCACCAGTGCGTATTGGATCGGATGCACCGCCAGGCTCTTCAGCACTTCGAACAGGAAGAAGCCGGCAAAGGTCAGGCCGATAAACAGCAGCGCGTATTTGATCGCCCGGTCGCTCTTGAGGTACTGGTCCACCGGGTCGATGAAGTTCACGCCGAAGCTGCGGTTGGTGAAATCCTTGCAGCCCTGGCCGTCCAGGCAACTTTGCAGCGCCTGTTCGAGGTTGGTGGAAAAGAAGGTGGTCTGCCAGTTGGCGGTAAAGCCGGTGTCGGTGACGTCCCGTTGCACCGGCAGGAAATTGCCGATAAAGCTCGGGTGCGGCCAGTTGGAGGCCAGCGACACCTGGCTGATCTTGCCCACCGGCACCACTTGCAACTGCTCGGTGCCTTGCAGGCGCAGGTCGAACGCGAAATCCACGACGTAGGGCTTTTTGCTGTCCTGTACCGGTAGCGCCACGTGCACGCCCTGCCCCAGCCAGTCCACTTGGGTACCGGGTTCGAAGTCCAGGGGCTGGCTGCCCAGCTGCAGTTTCAGGGCGTTTTCGATGCCGCGAATATCGCTGATACCCACCGCCAGAAACGCCGGCTCAAAGCGGTAATCGGCGAAGTCTTCGGTGATCCCCCATTGGGCGGGCAACTCGAAGCGCCCACTGATGCGGTTGTCGGCATGGAACAGCCGCGCCTGGTAGATGCCCCGTGCACGCAGTTCGGTCTGCACCTTGCCGTCGAGCTCAAAACGGTCCGGCAGAAAATACAGACGACCACGCTCTTCACGGGTGACTTCGTAGCGTTTGTTGAGCTTTTCATTGAGCTTCCACTCGCGCACGGTCTTGCGGTAAGGCACCACCATCACCGGGCCGGTGAGGCGCTGGCTGTAGCTGGAACTGCGGGCAATATCCTCCAGCACAGCATCGCGAGTGTATTGGCGATCGCCGATGATGCCGTTGATCATCAGCAATGGAATCAGCAATACCAGCATCAGCAGCGCAATCGCGCCGAGTTTGAAAAGCAGACTGCGGTTCATGGGACTCTCCCTGTTTTGATGGGGCGAGTCTGTGCAGCCTGTGTGGGGGGTTTATGTGGGCAATGTGGAGACTGTGTGGAGATGCAGCACCACTTGCACACCGCCAGGTACGTTGCCGATCTGCAAGGTGCCGCCGTGCAGCTTCACCACTTCCTCGACGAAGTTCAGGCCCAGGCCGGTGCTTTTGCGCCCGCTGGCCGGGCGTGGCAGCGAGTAGAAACGCTCGCTCAGGCGTGGCAGGGCATAGTCGGGAATCGGCGCCGCCTGGTTGAACACGCTGATGTGCACGTCGTTGTGCTGCGCGTGCGCGCTGAACGTCAAGGTGCCGCCCGAGGGCGTGAAGTCCAGGGCGTTGTCCAGCAGATTGCCCAGGGCCTGGCGCAACAGGAACGGCTCGCCGTAGACCTTCAAATCGCCAGCTATCGACTGTTGCACCTGCAAGCCGGCGCGTTCGATCCGCGCACATTGCGCCGCGAGCATGTCCTCGACCAGCGCCGCCAGCGGGATGCTCGCCTGTTCTTCCAGGCCCTGGCGCTGCTCCACCTGCGCCAGGTTCAACAGGCGTTCGATCAACTGCTGCAAGCGCGCGCTTTCGCTGTCGATATTGCCGACAAACCGCTGCTGCTGCTCACGGCTCATATCACCCTGCAACAATTCCGCCGCGCCGCGAATCGCTGCCAGCGGGCTTTTCAGTTCGTGAGTCAAGGTGTGCACGTAATGCTCGACGTAGGCCTTGCCTTCCAGCTGCGTGCGCATGTGCTCCACGGCGGTGGACAGCTGCTTCAACTCACCGCCACGGTAATGCGGCAACTCGGCGCGGCGACCTTCGCTGACAGCCTCGGCATACGCCGTGAGGCGGCGCAACGCCACCGTCAGCCACCACGACAACAACGCGCCGAGCAGCAGGCCCAGCACCACCAGCCCGGCGCCGTACCACAGCAGGCGGCGCTCGGTGCGGTCCACATAGGGCTGCAACGAACTGTTGGGCTTGGCCACGGTGACCACGCCGATGATCTGGCCGTTGTCGCGGATCGGCGCACCGACGTGCATCACCGACGAGGTGGCGTCGTCCTCGGCGCTGCGGGTGGAACGGGCGCCGTATTCACCGCGCAGGGTCAGGTACACGTCGTTCCATTTGGAATAGTCCTGGCCCACCGCCTCGCCCGTGGAGTCGAGCAGCACGATGCCCTTGGCGTCGGTCACGTAGATGCGGTGGTTGACCTGGTTTTTCGGCAGGCCCCAGATGGTCGCCCCCGGCTGGCGATTGCCGTAGGCCTTGAGCCATTCGGGCCAATGGCTTTGGCCGAGGGTGCCGTTCTTCACGTCATCGCGCAGGATCTCGGCGAGCAGGTTGGCGGTGTCCACCAGGGTTTCTTCGGTGGACTGGCGCACGCCGGGGCGGATTTCCTTCATCACCGTGCTCAGCACAAAGTAGCCAGTGAGGCCGATAAACAGCGCATATACGAGGAAAATCCGCAGCCCCAGGCGCATCAGCTGTGGCTCGGGCTGTAGCTGTAGCCGAGGCCGCGATGGGTCTGGATCGGCTCGGCGTCCGCCGCCACGCTGCGCAACTTGCTGCGCAGGCTTTTGATATGGCTGTCGATATTGCGCTCATAACCGGCATCCGCCGCTACGCCGACCGCGTCCAGCAATTGTTCGCGACTGAACACGCGTTCGGGCTGTTCCAGCAGGCTTTGCAACAGGCGGAATTCGTGGCGGGTCAGGCTCAGCGGCTGGCCGCGATAGGTGATCTGCATGCGTTCCAGGTCGACCTGGAACAGCGCCGGTGCCACACCGGGGCCGACGCGCTTGAGGATCGCCTTGACCCGTGCCGCCACTTCCCGTGGGCTGAACGGCTTGACCACATAGTCGTCGGCGCCGATTTCCAGGCCCACCACGCGGTCGATTTCACCGTCGCGGGCACTGAGGAACATCACCGGCACTTCGCTGAAACGGCGCAGTTGCTTGCAGGTTTCAAAGCCGCTGATATCGGGCAGGCCGATGTCGAGGATAATCAGGTCGGCCGGGGTCTGGCGCTGATGGGCCAGCGCCTCCTGGCCGAGACTCAGCCAGGTGGTGGTGAAGCCCTCGCCTTGCAGGGCGAATATCAGCGTATCGGCTATGGCCGCTTCGTCTTCGACAATCAGGATGTGGGGCATGGGGGTCTGTCAGCAGTCCGGTTTGTCCGCAGTGTAACGACGGGCCGGGTTTACCGCTGCGCCAAATTCACGCAGGGCCTTGGCGCCGATCAGCAGCGGGTAGTTGAAGCTGCTGCGATCGGTGAGGTTGACCTCGACGGTGCGCTTGACGTTGCCCAGGCACATTTCCAGGTCGATCACCGGGCGCTTGGCCACTGTGGCCTCGTCCTTGTCGTCGTCTTCGTCGGCGCGGCTCTTGATCTTGCTGATGCGCGAGACTTTGTGTTCGAAGACCTTATCGGACGCGTCCTTGCCACCGAGGCGGAAGCGTACCCAATCGTCGCCGTCACGCTGGAAGGTTTCGATGTTGCGCGCAGAGAGCGAGGCGGTCAGGGCGCCGGTGTCCATCTTGGCCTTGAAGGTCTGGCCGATCTCCGGCAATTGGATGTATTCGTAGCGACCGTAGAGGGTCGGTTCGGCGGCCATGACGGGCACGGCAACCAGGGCGAACGCAGCAAGTAACAATTTCACGAAGGCATGTCCTCGGAAAGAAGTAGGCGGATTCTAGACCGCAAAGACCGTACTTAGTTAGATCGTTCCCACGCTCCGCGTGGGAACGATCACACATTCGTCCGGCGATTTGCGATTTGGCCTCTAGACTCTCCTTGCTTATCATGACCCGCCCACAAGAATCCAAGAGTTGCTTATGCGCCGCCTGCTCACCGGCTGTTTGGTCACCCTGCTGCTGTTGCTCAACACCCTGGTCCTGATCGGTCCGTTGATGGTGTTTGCCCTGCTCAAACTGGTCGCCCCCGGCCGCTCGCGCGACGCCATGTCGTGGGCGGTGATGTGGATCGCCGAGACCTGGGCCGAGATCGACAAGCTGATTTTCGCGTTGTGCATCCCGACCCGGTGGGACATTCGCGGCGGCGGCGACCTGCGCACCGACACCTCCTACCTGGTCATCAGCAACCACCAATCCTGGGTGGATATTCCCGCGCTGATCCAGGCCCTCAACCGGCGTACGCCGTTTTTCAAATTCTTCCTGAAAAAAGAACTGATCTGGGTGCCTTTCCTCGGCCTCGCGTGGTGGGCGCTGGATTACCCGTTCATGAAGCGCTACAGCAAGGCGTTCCTGGCCAAGCACCCGGAGCTGGCCGGGCAGGATTTGCAGATCACCAAGCAGGCATGCGAACTGTTCAAGCGCCAGCCGGTGACGGTGGTCAATTATCTGGAAGGCACGCGGTTCACTGAGGCCAAGCGGGCGCAACAGCATTCGCCGTTCACGCGTCTGCTCAAACCCAAGGCGGGTGGCGTGGCGTTTGTGCTGGCGGCGATGGGTGAACAGCTGGATGCGATCCTCGACGTCACGGTGGTTTATCCACAGGCGACCATTCCAGGTTTCTGGGATTTGGTCAGCGGTGCCGTGCCAGAGGTGATCGTCGACATCCAGACCCGTGAGTTGGACCCGGCGTTGTGGCAGGGGGATTACGAGAACGATCCGGCGTTTCGCAAAACCGTCCAGAACTGGGTGAACCAGCTCTGGACGGAGAAGGACCGCCGTATACAAGCGCTTTCAAATGAACGCGGCGGGACCGGTCACCGAACCTTGGAGCCTTAGTGTTTTCAGTCCAACGTTCAGGCCAGCGACTGCAGGCTATTCACCAGAGCCTTTCGTACCTGTTCCGCGCCACTGGCCGTAGCGCCAACGCCGACCAGATCCTGAATAGCCGAGCGCAGATCGGCCAAGACCTGTTGGGCATCTGCGCCGGTAGCGCCGCCATCCAGGAGTGTCTTGAGCGTTGAAGCTACAGCGTCAGCCTTTTCGTCCACGGACTTCGGCGTCTTCGACTGCAGGTCAGCAAGATTGACCGCACCTGGCATCATTCCTTCGCCAGTCCACTCTTCCGCCAGGTCGACCTTTTTAGGTTGGCCGTCATCCCCCTTCACATAGTGGGTACCGCCGGAGGGCAGCGGTTTGTCGGCTGGCCACTCCTTCGCACCTCGCTTAGCCTCTAAATCTGTAAGCTTGACTGCACCTGGCATCTCTCCGTCGCCAGTCCAATGTTTCGGCAGGTCAATCTTCTTAGTTTGGCCGTCATCCCCCTTCACATAGAGAGTGCCGCTGGAGGGCAGCCCTTTACCGGCAGGCCATTCTTTCGCCGCTGCATCGCTGCGAGAGCTTTCCGAGCCGATATAGGTCTGGAGTGTTTGCAAGCTTTTCAGCAGGTTGGCAACTGACTTATCAGGATTGGCTCCATCAAGTACGGCCTTCACGTCATTGCGCAAATCCTGCATTAACCACGTCGGGACCTGCGAGCTATTCGCTGCGTTTGCGCCAACCTGCCCCGTTTTTCGGCTCTGCTCATGGCTGTTGAGCTGGTGGATAAAGGTTTGCACTGTGTTCTGAAGCTGATTGATAGAAGTCATGGGTTCACCACTGGGTCAGTTGATTTAACCTTTGCAGATCACGCGTGGCGATGCTGTAAAAGGTACTACTGCGTGGTGCTCATAACTCCTACCGTTCCCACCACCTCACCACAATTTATTACCCTGACCACCCACCACCACTGAAAAGCAACCTCCCGGTCACGGCAGACACTGCACGCCTGGGGTCAGCACCGTTAACTGCCAGTCCCCCAAGCCTGTGCCAGCTTGCCCAGCACCGAGCTGCTAGCGCCCTGACCACCCAGGTACTGCAAGATCACCGGCGCAAACTGGCCGATCATCCCGCTGTCCATGCCCAGGGCACTGAAGGCCGTGTTCAGGTCATTGGTGCTCTTCACATTGCCCAACAGACCGTCCAGGCCGCTGGCCTTGCTGCCGCCCGCCTGGCCGAGCATCCCGCTCAAGGCCCCGAGGCTGCCCAAGGCATTGTTGCCCGACAGTTGATCCAGGCCCGGCACGCTGTTGCCCAATTGTGAGTAGTCATTGCCACTGAGTTTGTTCTTGGCCAGCCCCAGCATCGCGCCCGTGCCGCCGATGGCTTGCTCGGGGGTGATGTTGAGTTGCGAGGTCAATGCGCTCAGCAAGCCGGCCGTCTCGGACGACGGTGCGGCGGCAGCAGCCTTGTTGCCGCCCTGCATACCGGAAATGGCATTGGCGGCGTCACCAAGGCTGAACCCGGCGGCGAACGCCGGGCTGGCCGCCAGGGTCATCAGGCAGGAAAGGGCAAAACCGCGTGAAATCTTCATCAAGACAACCTCTGAAAGTAGGAGCTAAAAGCGCGCGTTTGACTGACGATCCCGAAGGATTGTTCCCACATTGAGATTAGTTCAGAAAAGGCTGCATCCGCATCATCCGCCCGTGCGTATATCCCAGCAGCACCGCCGGGAGTGACATGGAATGAACGCACAAGCTGAACTACCCTTTGCCTACCGTGCGCAGTCCCGCCGCCCTCATTCGAGTGCCTGGAGAAGCCCTATTCCGATCAACGATGCAGACCCGTTGAGTGCCTTGCTGGGGCAATGCGCCCTTGGCAACCGGCAGGCCTTCGAAACGCTCTACCGCACTGTTTCGCCGCGCTTGCATGGTGTCGCCTTGCGGTTCATGGGCCGCTCGGACCTGGCTGAAGAAGTGTTGCAGGAAGCCTTCGTGCGCATCTGGTACAACGCCTCGCGCTACGAGGCCCACCTGGCCGCACCAATGACCTGGATGGTCAACATCACCCGTAACCTGGCCATCGACCAATTGCGCAAACGCCGCGAACAGCCCCTGGCCGACGGTCAGCAGGATGGGCTGCTCGACGACAGCCCCAGCGCCCACGAACAACTCGACCGCGAACGCAACGCCCACGCGCTGAACCGCTGCCTCGACAGCCTCGACGGCCTGCAACGCCAGTCGATCAGCGTGGCCTACTTCAAAGGCCTATCGTGCGCGCAGCTGGCCGAGCACATGGCGGCCCCGTTGGGCTCGGTCAAATCCTGGATTCGTCGCGGCATGGAACGCCTGCGCAGGTGCCTTGAATCATGAACTACCAAACCACCCCGTTGCGCCGCGCGCTGGCCGCCGACTACGCCATCGGGCTGATGCCGGCTACCGCTCGTCGGCGCTTTGACAGTTTGTTGCTGGAAGATCCAGCACTGCGTGCCGAACTCGGCCACTGGCAGGACGCCCTCGCCAGCCTGACCGGCACGCTGCCTGAACATCCGGTGCCAGACCACGTATGGGCCGGCATCCAGGCGCGCATAGAACCGCAGGTGCTGCATCTGCCGGTGAAGAAGCCGAGATGGCGAAATATGCGCTTGCTGGCGGCCGCCTGCGCGGTGGGCGCGGCGCTGCTGGTGGGCGTGCTGTACCCGCGCGATCCGGGTGTGACGTACACCGCCACCCTGGTCAACGCCAGCCAGCAACCGGCATTGCGGGTCCAGGCCGTGGGCGATCATCTGCAAGTCGAGGCGTTGCCCCTGGCCGCCGTGGAACCGGCGCGTGACTTGGAGCTGTGGGCGATTGCGCGCGGCAGCAAGCCGATCTCCCTGGGCCTGGTGCCCGGCAGGGGCAAAGGTCGAATCCCGCTGGATGCGGCTCAGCAAACCTTGCTCAGCCAGCCGCTGACCTTGGCGGTCAGCCTGGAACCTCAGGGCGGCTCACCGACCGGCCAGCCGACCGGCCCCGTGCTATATCAAGGCGAATTGGCCATACGCTGATACACAGCACGCACCGCGCAGGTCAGTCCGACATTTGACACTCATCACGCCAAGGATCTGGCCCACGTGCCCACGGAACTGAACCCACCTTACAGCCCACCCAAGGCAGCCTCCCCACTAACCCCTAGCGTGGAGACTCAACCCGAAGACAAGGAGCTGTGACGTTTATGATCGGACCCCTACCCAATTTTTTTGCACTGTTCAGCGCCCTCGGCAGCCAGCAACTCCCCCCGGCTGCGGCCCCATCCAGCGATACCGGCCAATGCCCGGCCACTCGCGATATCCGCTCGCAGCCCTATACCGACCCGGATATCCCCTCCCCCTTCGGCGACGGCTTCACCTACAGCGTCACGGCCAACGGCAAGACGTGGGTGGGGCAAACTGCCGGAACTGACGACGACTACCTGGACAAGAAGTACGAACTGCGGCCCGAACGGATCTACGAAAAGGACGGCAGGATCTATTGCGACTACGGTGGAACGACCGTGACCGAAAATGGCAACAGGGCCACCCCAAATCTGCGGCTCTCACGACCGAAATAACCGGCAAAAAAAAGCGACCTCTCGGTCGCTTTTTTCAGGCGCGATGGCTTACGCCGCGCTGAACAGCTTGTGCGGATCGATCACAAACTTCTTCGGCACACCCGCATCAAACTCGCCGTAGCCACGTGGCGCTTGATCCAGGCTTATCACCTCCACGCCAACAATGTCGGCGATGTTGAGGCGATCCCACATGATCGCCTGCATCAGCTGGCGGTTGTACTTCATCACCGGCGTCTGCCCGGTGTGGAAGCTGTGGGATTTGGCCCAGCCCAGACCAAAGCGAATGCTCAGGCTGCCCATTTTCGCGGCGGCATCCACGGCACCTGGATCTTCGGTGACGTACAGGCCAGGAATACCAATCTTGCCCGCCACGCGCACCACGCCCATCAGCGAGTTGAGCACGGTCGCTGGCGCCTCGGCCTTGACGCCGTCATGCCCGTGGCCGCGGGCTTCGAAGCCCACGCAGTCGACCGCACAGTCCACTTCCGGCTCGCCCAGCAAGGCAGCGATCTGCTCGTGCAGCGGGGTGTCGGTGGACAGGTCGGCGATTTCAAACCCCTGGGCCTTGGCGTGGGCCAGGCGGATCGGGTTGACGTCGCCGATAATCACCACGGCCGCACCGAGCAGGCGCGCAGAAGCGGCAGCGGCCAGGCCGACCGGGCCGGCACCGGCGATGTAGACGGTGCTGCCTGGGCCAACGCCAGCGGTGACGGCGCCGTGATAACCGGTCGGGAGGATGTCGGAGAGGCACGTCAGGTCACGGATTTTTTCCATGGCCTTGTCGCGGTCCGGCAGTTTCAGCAGGTTGAAGTCGGCGTATGGCACCAACACGTACTCGGCCTGGCCACCGGTCCAGTCGCCCATGTCGACGTAGCCATAGGCCCCGCCCGGACGGGCCGGGTTGACGCTCAGGCACACGCCGGTGTGTTGTTCTTTGCAGGAGCGGCACAGGCCGCAGGCGACGTTGAACGGCACCGAGACCAGGTCGCCGATTTTCAGGTTTTCGACGCCGCTGCCCATCTCGATCACTTCGCCCGTGATCTCGTGACCGAGCACCAGGCCGACCTGGGCCGTGGTGCGGCCGCGCACCATGTGTTGGTCGGAGCCGCAGATATTGGTGGAGACCACGCGCAGGATGACGCCGTGCTCAATCTTCCTGCCACGGGGGTCCTGCATTTTGGGATAGTCGATTTTCTGTACTTCGACTTGGCCGTTGCCGAGATACACGACACCACGATTACCAGACATGCTTTCACCTCGCTGTTGTTTTTATGGAACTGCGTTGCCCTTGGGTGGGCAGCGCGTTAAATGCTCGGGTACAGATGCTGTTTCTTGTGTTGTTAGTGAAGGCCTCTTCGCGAGCAAGCCCGCGAAGGCGTCCATCAGAGCACCACAGTTCTATTGGCGTTCAAAAACACCCGCCGCTCAATGTGATACCCAACGGCCCGGGCCAACGTCAGCCCTTCAATATCACGCCCCTTGGCAATCAAATCCTCGGGATAGTGGCTGTGATCCACCACCTCCACGCCCTGGGCGATGATCGGGCCTTCGTCCAGGTCGTTGTTGATGTAATGCGCCGTCGCGCCGACCAATTTCACGCCCTTGTTGTACGCTTGATGATACGGCTTGGCGCCCTTGAACCCAGGCAACAACGAGTGATGAATGTTGATGGCCTTTCCATCAAGTTTGCGGCACAGCTCCGGCGACAGCACTTGCATGTAGCGCGCAAGGATCACCAGTTCGGCGCCGGTGTCTTCCACCACCTGCCACACCTGACGCTCCTGGGACGGTTTGTCGTTGGGGTCGAGGGGGAAATGGTAGTAGGGAATCTGGTGCCAGTCGGCCAACGGCTTCAGATCAGGGTGGTTGGACACCACCGCGACCACGTCCATCGACAGCTGGCCGATGCGCTGGCGGTACAGCAGGTCGTTGAGGCAGTGATCGGCCTTGGAGACCATAATCACCACTTTTGGCCGGTAGTTCGGCGCCGTCAGTTCGAAGATCATGCCAAAGGCTTCGCCGCGCGTGGCCAGGCCGTCGCGGAAGCCCTGCTCGTCAAAACCGTCCGGCTGGCGGAACTCCACGCGGATGAAGAACCGGCCCGAAAGCCGGTCATCGAACGAATGGTGCTCGGTGACGTAGCAGCCCTGTTCGAACAAATAGCGGGTGACCGCGTCCACCGTGCCGAGCACGCTGGGGCAGTCGGCGGTCAAAATCCATGTATCGGGTGCGCGGCTCATGGGGCATTCCTCAGGCTTGGACGTTGAGGCCGAATTCCGCAGAGGCATCCTGCAACCACAACCACCAGTAGTCCGAGAAGCTGCGGCGAATCAGCAGCTCCCAGGTGTCTTCGGCCGTGTGGCGGATCACCAGTTGGGACTTGGCGAACACCGTGCCCACGGCCTTGCCCACCGGGAAGTTGTCGGGGTGCACGTCGTAGCTGGTGGACTTCATCAATACATCGCGCACGTTCGGGCCGCTCAGTTCAAGGATCTGCTGGCCGCCGCTGACGTTGACGACCTGGATATGCAACTCACCCAGGGCGTCACGCAGGCTTTTCTCGGCGGCGAATTCTTCACCGCTGGGCACGATGAGCAACCACTCATCCGGGCCGAGCCATTGCAGGCTGGTGTCGCCCTTGACGATCACGGTCAAGGCGCTTGGCAGTTCGATGCCCAGGGCCTTATGTACGCCGGCGGCGAAGGCTGCGTCATGGCCATCGCCACGAATGGTCAGGTGGCCCAGGAGTTTCTTTTCCCGCACGGTCACGCCGGCGTTCTTGCGGCCCTTGCCGACCAGGCTGGCGAGGTCGGCATGGTGCAGCGACGACTCGGCCTTGGCCCCGGTGGTTGGGCGTTGTTGGTAAACATTGGCTGCTGTCATAAAGCACCTATCCTGATTCTGTTGTGCGGCTACTGGCGTCTTCGCGAGCAAGCCCGCTCCCACATTTAGGCCTCATTTCAAGTTGAGGTTTCAGCGGCCTTTGATTACCAGGTCGGCCGGGGTTTCTCCTACCGCCTGCCAGTTCGGCCGGTACATCGACTCCACCTGCGGCGGCGGCACGCGGTACGTGCCTGGTGTCACCGCCCGTGCCAGGTACAGCAGGTGCGTGGTGCCGGAGCCGTCCAGGTTCAGCGCGGCCACGTAACGGTCATCACGGAACTCCTGGTGCTTGAGCGACGCGTTCTGCATCGACTCGCGCCATTCCTTCACCTGGCTGCTGGCGTTCTCCAGGCTCGCGGCGCTTTGCGCCAGGTTCTGGTTTTCCAGTTCCAGGCCGGCCGGCAGCAGGTCCACCACCAGGGCGTCCGGCACGCGCTGCTTGGCGCTGACGGCCAGATGCACCAGCACCAGGTCGCCGCTGTTGAGGTTGCGCAGGTTCAGCGGCTGGCCGTTCATGCCCAGGTATTCGCGGCGGATCCCCAGGTTGTCACCACCCGGCGCCGGTGGCACCTGTGGATAACCCGAGATCGTCAGTTGTTGATACACCGGCACATCCCCCTGATTGGTCAGGCTCAGGTTGCCAGACAGCAGCTTGCCTTCCAGGTCCAGCGTTGACTGCTGATTGTTCAACTCCTGAATACCGCCGCTGCCATCGAGCAGCACTTTCCAGCCCGACTCTGGCTTGGCAAACCCCAGGCGCCCGGCAAGGAACAGCGAATTGCGCTCCTGGGTCGACAGATACGGACTGGCCGCCAACTGATCCGACAGGGTAAACAAGCGTTCCTCACGCTTGCCCTTGGCCAGGTCATTCTCTTCCAGCAACGCCAGGATCATCGCTTGATCGCGCAGTGGGCTGCCGTAGTCGGCCAGCCATTCATTGGCATTGCGCTGCGCCGCCAGGCCGGCCAGCAGCGCCTGGTCGGCACGCGGCTGGTCGCCCATCTTTTGCAGGGCGATAGCCAGTTGCACCAATGGCAACCCGGAGCGTGCATCGCTGCGGCGCTCGAACAAGCTACGCAACGCGCCCAGCGGCGCCTGTTGGCTGCGCGCCAACACCATGCCGGCGTAGGCCTGCACGGCGAAGCGGGTGTGGTCGGCGTTGTCGCTGTAGTCGACCTCGATCAGGTTGCGCTCCTGCACATAACGCAGCAGGCGTTCGCTGGCCTTCTTCAAGGCTTCAGGCGGCACGGCAAAACCTTGGTCGCGGGCGCGCAGCAGGAAGTCGGTGACGTAGGCCGTCAGCCAATATTCTTCTTCGCCATCGGCGCCCCACAAACCAAAGCTGCCGTTGTAACGCTGCATACCCAGCAGGCGCTCGATGCCCAGCTCGATCTTGCGTTTGCGCTCGGCATCCGGCTCGCCCTTGATCGCCAGGCGCTTGAGCAAGGCATCGTCGGCATACAGCGACGGGTACAAGCCGCTGGCAGTCTGTTCCAGGCAACCATACGGGTAGGCCCTCAGCGCGTTGATCTGCGCGCCAAGGTTCAACGGCGGCCGGCTCGACAGGCTCAACAGCGCTTCACGCCCCGCCGCATCGAACTGATCCAGCGCGCCCGCGGGCAGGCTCCACGGCTGATCCTTGAGCACCGCGCGGTAGTGCTTGAGCAGTGCCGGATACGCCGGACGCACGCCCAGGGTCCACTCGCGGCTGAACGGCGGCAGGTTTTCACCCGGCAGGTCGAGGCCGTTCACCGTGACCTTGACCTTGCCTTGCCCCAAGCCGCCCCAGGCTTTCACCGGGATGCGCAGCGTGGTGCGCTGGCCCTGTTGCAATTCGACGGTTTGCCCAGCTTCGTTGACCGGCTCGAGCTGCCCTTCAACGCTCACTCGCACATCGAGTTTCTGCGCCTGGCCCGACAGGTTGGACAGGTCCAGCGCCAACGTCGTCTGGTCGCCACCGGCGAGGAAGCGCGGCGCCGACAGCTCGGCAATCAACGGCGCAGCAATCACCGTCTTGGCTTCGGCCATGCCGTAGCGATCATCGCTCCAGGCCTGGGCCATCAGGCGCAGTTCGCCGTTGAAGTCGGGAATGTTGACGCTGACTTCGCCCTCGCCCCTGTCATTCAAGGTCACCGGCGCGCTTTGCAGGGCGACGATGGTCACGCTGGTGTCGGGGCGCTTGCCGCCCTTGGCCAGCGCCGCATCACCACCAAACGCCAGGCTGGCCAGGCGGCCCTGGCCGGCTTCGATCAGTTGGCCGTAGATATCGAACTGGTCCACACCATAGGCCTTGCGGCCAAACAGGCTGGAGTACGGGTCGGGCGTCGGGTATTCGGTGATATTGAGGATGCCGACGTCCACTGCCGCCACCAGCACATGCACCTGTTTCGGCACGCTGCCATCGGCATTTTTCGCCGCGACTTTCACCGTCAGCGGTTGCTTGGGGCGCATTTTTTCCGGCGCGGTGAGGGTCAGGCCGAGTTTGCGCTGGGTGCGATCCAGCGGCAGGTGCAGCAAGCCTACCGCACGTTTTGGGGTGATATTGGCTTTGCGCTCGCCGGGACGAATCACCAGGGCGTTCACGTACAGGTCATGGCGCGACCATTTCGGGTCGAGTTTCACAGCGAAGCTTTTACCCTCGGCCGGCACCTCGATTTCCTGCCACCACAACGGGCCTTCGGCGGATTCCACCAACAGGTAGCCTTTACCGGCAGCGGGCGGTGTCACCGTGACGTTGGCGGTATCGCCGTCGCCATACGCCGGTTTATCCAGCGCCAGCTTGACTTGGTCGGGGCGCACAGCGCCGCCTTCGGTGTTGTCCTGGGCCTGGTAGCCGGCCCAGAAGCGCAGGCTGCTGACCAGACCGGTCTGCGGGTCTTCGACCTCGACGCGGTACGGGCCCCACTCGACCTGGAAGCTGACCTTGGCGGTGTCGCCGGCCTTGATGTTCAGGGTCTGCTCATCGAGGTTGAGGAATTTCTCGTTGAAGTGGTAGCTCCAGCCATCGTTCTCGGAGTAGTTCCAGTAGTAGTCACGGCGCTCGCGCACCAGGCGCACCTTGAGGTTTTGCGCGGCGAGTTTCTGCCCGTCCTGGTTGGCCAGCAGCACTTCGAATTCCGCCGGGCCGTCGCCGTTGGTTTCGGTGCCGTCAAACAACCCGCGCAGGCCCGGCAGTTGCTCGGCCGGCCAGATCGGTTGCACCAGGCGCCGGGTGATCGGCCGCCCACCGGACTCTTGCAGGCTGGCTTGCACGATCAATTGCAGCGGCGACTTGGCGTCGGCCCATTTGCTTTCCAGGGTCAGGGCTTCCTGGCCTTTGGCGTCGAGCACGCTTTCGTCCAGCTCGAAATCCTGGCTCAGTTCTTCTTCGGTGACGGAGCCGAACTGGTAGCCCGGCAGCGACTTGACCGCCTCACGCAATGGCCGCACATAGACTTGGCCGCTGACGCGATTGCCGGACGCAGGCGCGCCGTAGAGGTAACGCCCGGTGACCTGGATCACCGGGTTTTCCGCAGGGCTCAACGGCGTGTCGCTGCCCTTGAGTTCCAGCGCCAGGCGTTCGGGCAGGAAGTCTTCGACGAGGAATTCATACAGCTGCGGCTTGCCATCGCCCAGGTCGAACACCAGCTGCCAGCGCCCGGTCGGCGCTTCGCCGGCCAGTTGCAGTTGATACTGATAGAGGCCCGAGGCGTCGGCATCCCAGACGAATTTGCGGCTGACCTGTTCGTCCGGGCGGCGCACTTCGACGCTCACCGGCTGCGGTTTGACCGCGTTGCCATCCTTGTCCCGCAGCAGCGCGTTGAGCAACACGGTTTCGCCGGGGCGATACAGGTCGCGCGGGCCGAACACAAAGAACTGCAACGGATGGGACGGCTGGCCGCCAATGTCGAACTCCGCCAGGTCCAGCGCGGCGCTGTCGAGGCGCAGCATGCTGGTCTGCTCGCCTCTCTTGGCCAGCAGCACCTGGGCTTTTTTCGGCAACGGCAACTCGGCGTGGCCGCCCTTCTCGGTCTTGCCCTGGCCCAGCACGCGGCCGTCGGCATCGAGCACTTCGAGATCGACACCATCCAGCGCCTTGCCGCCTTCCAGTGCCTGGGTAAACACATCCAGGCGATTGGCGTAGCGGTGCACCGACAGGCCGATATCACTCAGGGTGAACAGCGTGGCCGGTTGGGAATAGTTGTAGGTGCCCGACGCGCGCATCACTGCCAGGTACACGCCCGGCTGTTGCAATTGCTTGAGGCCGGCGATGGGCAGCAACAGGGTTTCGCGGGTATTGCGCGCCGGGTTCAGGTCGAAGCGGCCGCCGTAGACCAGATCGGCCAGGGGCAGCAGTTCGCGGGATTCATAACTTTGCAGGCTGGTGTTGCGCCCCCACTGCGCGAGGAAGGTCGGCAGGGACTCGGGCTTGATGCGGAAGAATTCGACATCGATCTTGTCGACGTTCAGCGCGATCACCGGCAGGCCCTCGGCCAGACGCGTTGGCAGCAAGGTGCCACGGCTGGCGAAGCCGACGGTGGCTTGCAGGTCGCGGGTTTCCAGGCGGGCGATGTACTCGGCGGCGAGTGTGTTGGCGTTGACCGCCTTCAGGCCGGCATCGACCGTCAGCACCAGTTTGCGCTGCGGCTCCAGATGGCGCAGGCGCAATTCCATCAGGTTGTCGGAGATTTCCCAGGCGCCATCGACCTTGCCGGACTTGCTGTCCACCAGGTGGAGTTTGTCGGCGAATTTCTGCTCGGGGTCCAGGGGAATGGAAAAACTCACGGAGAGCGTGCTGGCCCCGTCGAGCTGCACCTCGGACACATCCACCACACTCAGCTCTCGCCCGGCGTAACGCTGCTTCAGCGCTGCCACATCCACCACTGCCTTCGCCGGTTTTGGCGCTGTGGCCACGGTGGGCGCAGGGGGGGCAGCGGGTTTATCGGAAGAATCGCAGGCGCTCAGCAGGGCCAGCGCGCAGGCCAGGAACAGTCCTTTGTTAAGCATGGGGCACTCGTAGTGGGAGGGGCCGAGGGATGAACTATATATCAGCCTGTGAGGGGGCGATGAGGTGCTGGTCACATTGACCGACGGAGGGTGGTTTGGTTCTTGAAAGGAAGTGATGCCAAGCCAAATCCCACAAACACTGAAGATCAAAATGTGGGAGCGGGCTTGCTCGCGAATGCGGTGGGTCAGAAATACATATGCAAGCT
>NZ_JANLGL010000449.1:0-1498 GCF_024655625.1 Pseudomonas sp. 18.1.10 | reverse complement strand
CAAATATTCAGTGACTGATACACCGCATTCGCGAGCAAGCCCGCTCCCACATTTTTGACCGCATTCAGCCCAGAGATCAGGGCAGGTCGCGACTCGCGTAAAACGCCCCCAACACCTTCACCAGATGCGCCAGGTCATGGCTGCCGCACAGCTCGCGAATGGAGTGCATGGCAAACGTCGGCAAGCCGATGTCCACGGTGCGCACGCCCAGGTGGCTGGCGGTGATCGGGCCGATGGTCGAGCCGCAGCCCATGTCGCTGCGCACCACGAAGCTCTGCACCGGTACTTCTTCGGCCATGCACAGGTGGCGGAAGAACCCGGCGGTTTCGCTGTTGGTGGCGTAGCGCTGGTTGCTGTTGACCTTGATTACGGGCCCGGCGTTGAGCTTGGGGCCGTGATTGGCGTCGTGCTTTTCGGCGTAGTTCGGGTGCACGCCGTGGGCGTTGTCCGCCGAGACCAGCAGGGACTTCTGAATGGTGCGTACGAATTCATCCCCTTCCGGCAGCAGGCGGCGCAGGGTCTGTTCCAGCATCGGGCCATCGGCGCCGCAGGCCGAGCAGGAGCCGACTTCTTCGTGGTCGTTACACACCAGCACGCAGGTTTCATCGGTTTCGCTGGTGAGCAAGGCTTGCAGGCCGGCGTAGCACGACAACAGGTTGTCGAGGCGCGCGCCGGCGATGAAGTCGCCATTGAGGCCGATCACCGCCGCGCTTTGCGTGTCGTAGAAGCTCAGCTCGTAGTCGAGCACCACGTCGGCATTCAGCCCATGCTCGCGCGCCAACTGCTCGGTGAGCACGGCGCGGAAGTCCACGCGCTCGTCGCCGGCAAACTGCGCGAGGATCGGCGGCAGCTCGGTCTGGGCATTGATCGCCCAACCCTGGTTGGCTTCACGGTTCAGGTGGATGGCCAGGTTGGGGATGATGGCGATGGGCAGCTTGAAATCGATCAGCTGGCTTTCGACCTTGCCGTCACGGCGGAAGGTCACGCGGCCGGCCAGGGACAGGTCGCGGTCAAACCACGGCGCCAGCAGCGCGCCGCCGTAGACTTCGACGCCCAACTGCCAGAAGCCCTGGCGTTGCAGCTCGGGCTGGGGCTTGACCCGCAGGCACGGGCTGTCGGTGTGGGCGCCGACCAGGCGGATACCGCCTTGCAGCGGCGAGTGGCGGCCGAGCTTGAAGGCAATGATCGAGGAGTCGTTGCGGGTCACGTAATAGCGCCCGTTGGCCTCGGTGGCCCAGGTTTCGCGCTCGTCGAGACGCTGGTAGCCGGCGGCTTCCAGGCGCTGGGCCAGGGCAGCAGTGGCATGAAAAGGAGTAGGGGAGGCCTTGAGGAAGTCGATCAGGCCTTGATTCAACGCTTCGCGCATAAATAGCTCCAGACAGCAATGCGCGGAGTTTACCGTATTGGTTTCACTCGGTGTCTAGAACTGACGCAGAACTAAATGTGGGAGCGGGCTTGCTCGCGAAGGCGGTGTGTCAGTCAACATTTTTGGTACTGA
>NZ_JANLGL010000448.1:0-1568 GCF_024655625.1 Pseudomonas sp. 18.1.10 | reverse complement strand
TCAGCCAATACATGTGCTGACTGACACACTGCTTTCGCGAGCAAGCCCGCTCCCACACCAGCCCGCTCCCACAATGGATTTGCGTTACACCTTCAAATAAAAATAAGACAGGTACCTTGCGATGCACAATCAGATTGCCAGCTTTCGCGCGGCACTCGACGCCCGTCCGGTGTCGCGCTACCAGTGGTTGATCCTCCTGTTGCTGGCGCTGTTGCTGGTGACCGATGGCTATGACGCCCAGGTGCTGGGTTATGTCGTACCGGCCCTGGCCAAGGATTGGGGCCTGGAAAAAGCCGCGTTCGGCCCGGTGTTCAGCGCCAATCTGTTGGGGCTGACCCTCGGCTCGCTGCTGGTAACGCCGCTGGCCGATCGCTTTGGCGTGCGGCGCATTCTGTTGGGCTGCGTGCTGATCTACGCCAGCCTTACCCTTCTGATGGTGTTCGCCAACTCACTGACCAGCCTGATGGCCGCGCGCTTTATCTGCGGTATCGGCATGGGCGGCGCCATGCCCAGCGCCATGGCGTTGATGTCAGATTACTCACCCCCGCGCCTGCGCACCTTGATGGTGACGCTGGCCGCGTGTGGCTTCTCGTTTGGCGGCGCGGCCGGCGGGTTTGTGGCGGCGGGGTTTATCGACAGCTTCGGCTGGCAGGCGGTGTTCCTGGCTGGTGGCGTGACGCCGTTGCTGCTGTTCCCGTTTCTGCTGTGGCTGCTGCCGGAGTCGTTGCCACGTCTGCTGCGCGATGCGCCGCCCTATGCACGCTTGCACCAGGTCACCACGCGCATGTTGCCCGGTTGGCAGGCACCGCTGGCCAGCACGGCAGAAAACCTACAGGAGCAGGGCAGCAAACTGACGGTGGTGGAGCTGTTCCGCAACGGCTATGCACGCCCGACATTGCTGATCTGGGCGACGTTTTTTGTCAGCCTGATCCTGCTGTATTTCATGATTAGCTGGTTGCCGTCACTGCTATTGGAAAGTGGCCTGGCCCTCAAGGAAGCCAACCTGGTGACCTCGATGTTCCTGTTTGCCGGCACTGTGGGTGCCATCGGCATGGCCTGGTTCGCCGACCGCTTGAAAAGCAAAGTGCGCCTGCTGTCCGCCGTATTGGCAACGGCTGCGCTGTGCACGATCCTGCTCGGCCTGAACCACGACAATCCGCGCTACCTGGTGGCCTGCGTGTTTGCCGCCGGGTTCTGCATCATTGGTGGGCAACTGACCCTCAACGCCTTCGCCAGCAACTTCTACCCGGCGCATGTGCGCGCCACCGGCACGGGCTGGGCATTGGGCGTGGGGCGGTTTGGCTCGATCCTGGGGCCGCTGTTTGGCAGCCTGTTGTTGGCGATGCATATTCCGGTGCAGCAGATCTTTTTCTTTTGCGCGATTCCGGCGGTGATAGCGGCGCTTTTGATCATTCAAGTGAGATCGCCGGGCTCAAATGAGCCTGTGAGTCCATTGCATGGCGACATTCTCAAAGCACCGCTCAACCACTGATTCACCACCGTTCAAAATGTGGGAGCTGGCTTGCCTGCGAAAGCGGTGCAACAGTCAGCAATGTAGTGGCTGACCC
>NZ_JANLGL010000447.1:0-1579 GCF_024655625.1 Pseudomonas sp. 18.1.10 | reverse complement strand
CCCCCCCCCCCCCCCCCCCCCCCCCCCCCCCCCCCCCCCCCCCCCCCCCCCACAACTCGCTCTTACTGGGCGGTGTAGATCTGGTCGAACACGCCACCGTCGTTAAAGAATTTCGGTTGGGCAGTTTTCCAGCCGCCGAAGTCTTTGTCGATAGTCACCAGGTCCAGTTTCGGGAACTGTTGGGCGTATTTGGCGGCAACTTTCGCATCGCGTGGGCGGTAGAAGTTCTTCGCCGCAATCTCCTGGCCAGCCGGGCTGTACAGGTGTTTCAGGTATTCCGTGGCGATTTCGGTGTTGCCCTTTTTCTCGGCGTTCTTGTCGACCACGGCCACGGGCGGCTCGGCGAGGATCGACAGGGACGGTACGACGATGTCGAACTTGTCGGCGCCGCCGTCTTCTTTCAACGCCAGGAAGGCTTCGTTTTCCCAGGCCAGCAACACGTCACCCTGACCGTTGTTGACGAAGGTGATGGTCGAACCACGGGCGCCGGTGTCCAGCACAGGCACGTGTTTGAACAGTTCTTTCACGTATTCCTGGGCCTTGGCTTCGCTGCCGCCCGCCTTGAGGCCGTAGGCCCAGGCGGCGAGGAAGTTCCAACGGGCGCCGCCGGAGGTTTTCGGGTTCGGTGTGATGACGGACACGTCTTTCTTGATAAGGTCGCCCCAATCCTTGATGCCTTTAGGGTTGCCCTTGCGCACCAGGAACACGATGGTCGAGGTGTACGGGGTGCTGGCGTCCGGCAGGCGGGTCTGCCAGTTTTCCGGGAGGGTCTTGCCCAACTTGGCGATTTCGTCGATGTCGCCGGCCAGGGCCAGGGTCACCACGTCGGCGCGCAGGCCATCGATCACGGCGCGGCCTTGCTTGCCCGAGCCGCCGTGGGATTGCTGGATTTTCACGTTGTCGCCGGGGTGGGACTGTTTCCAGAAGTTGGTGAACTCAGCGTTGTAGTCCTGGTACAGCTCACGGGTCGGGTCGTACGAGACGTTGAGCAACTCGTAGTCCTTGGCAACGGCGGAACCTGCAAACACGGCGCTGGCCAGGGCGGCCAGGGCGTAACGGCGAATCGACGACATAGAAGCTCCTGAAAATTCTGGGTGTTGGCTTTTTCTTATAAGTGCGGGTCTAGCATGCGAATCGCCGTAACTGCTCAGCTCGGTTTGTTACCCGGGTTTTGCAGGCGGAATTTTTCTTTGCGTTCGATCTGGACCACTTGCGCGTTATGCACAGTGATTTCCACCGCGCCAAAGCGCAGGTCGCGCAATGCGCTCTGGATCTCACGCAAAATGGCTGCTTCGTCCTGGCCGTCGACGCTACGTAGAGATGCGCTCATGGTCTCGCTCCTGAAATAAAGAGTGCCTTGCAGTGGCGGCACTGCGGGTGGCGTGAGAGCGATAGTAGATAAGCGCGGATATTCTTAAAAATACTATTTAAGAATGTTTATATAACCAGAAAGAATTTTCTGGTGGGACGTGGGGTTGCGTGCGGGTTTGGTGGGTTAACACCGAAATTAAGCCTGGAGAAGATCCAAATGTGGGAGCGGGCTTGCTCGCGAATGCGGTGTGTCAGCCAAATATTCAGT
>NZ_JANLGL010000446.1:0-1583 GCF_024655625.1 Pseudomonas sp. 18.1.10 | reverse complement strand
ACACTTTGATTTGTGAACACAGTCAAAATGTGGGAGCGGGCTTGCCCGCGAAGAGGCCAGTGTTAACAACACAAATCCAGGGTTCAGTACACCCAAACCTCCACCCGCCGATTCTTGATCCTACCCTCATCCGCCGTATTCGCCGCCACCGGCATCTGCGCGCCAAACCCGCGTATATCCCTCAGCACCACACCGCTCTTGACCAGCTCGCGCCGCACCGCCATGCCCCGCAACTTCGATAGCAATGCGGCCCGCTGCGGATCATCCTTGGCATCGCCAAACCCCACCAGCGTCACCTGCCGGTCGAGCTTGTCGTGGCCTTTCAGATACGCCACCACCCGCTGCAAATCCTGGCGGGCCTTGTTGTCGAGGCTGGCGCTGCCTTCTTCGAAGCGAAAATTCACGGTCAAGCGCTGGGCCTCGCGGGCGATGGCCTGGTAATCCTCGGGCATCGACGGGCGCGCCTGCACGCTCATCGCCTGCACCTGCTGCGCGATAAACCCGCTGGCCGCGACAATCGCCTGGCCCTTGCTGCTCTGGGTAAAGTCCACCAGCGCCTTGGCCCACGGATTGTGGCCGGACGGCGGCAGGTAGAAAAACAACCGCCGCGACAGCGGGTAATCTTCCGTTGCAATCAGGCTGTTCAACGGCAACATCGGCTGCGAATCACCGTCGACAATCGCTACCGCCTTGGCCTGGCGCACGTAGGGCAGGCCGATAAAACCAATGCCTTGCGGGTCCTGGCTGACCGCGTCCGACAACTGCTCACTGGATTCGAAGCGCTTGGCCGTGGCCGCCAGCGGTTTGCCGCGCAGGCGCAGCACCAGATCCTTGAAGGTGTCGTAGGTGCCGGATTGGTCATCGCGCGCATATAAATGAATGGTCCCGCCGATACCGCCGAGGGCCTCCCAGGTGCTGATCTCGCCATTGAAGATCTGCGCCAGTTGCTCGGTGTTCAGGGTGGTCAACGGGTTTTGCGGGTTGAGGATAATGGCCAGGCCGTCGATGGCGATCACTTGTTCGGCGTCGGGGCTTTTCAGGTCGCCGAGGGGTTCGAGGTCGACCAGTTCACTGTCTTTGATCGGGCGGGAGGACGCCGCCAGGTCGGCAGAGGATTTTTTCAGCGCGGTAAAACCGGTGCTGGAACCATGGGCGGCGACGTCGACGGTGACGATCTTGCCCTGGCGCGTCTTGCCGATCACGCGCTGTTCGTTGGCGCCTTGTGCCGGTTCGCTGTGTACCGCCTGCAAACCCTGATGCTCCAGCAGCCCCTTGACCAGCGCCGGCCCGAGCGCCGCGCCAATGGTGTTGGAACCCTGGATGCGCAAGGCGGGGCCTTGATCGGGAACGGGCAGGGAGGCAGCAACGGCGGACAGGGGAAACAGGACCAGCAGGAACAGAACGCGCAGCCTCATGCCGGCACCTTCTCAAGCCAAAGGGAGTGCCGCGAGAATAAGTCAGTAAGGTTTCAACGATATGACTGACACTCAACAGAGCCAAACTGTGGGAGCGGGCTTGTGTGGGAGCGGGCTTGCTCGCGAAAGCGGAGTGTCAGGCAATTAGTTTTTGACTGATCCACCGCA
>NZ_JANLGL010000445.1:0-1592 GCF_024655625.1 Pseudomonas sp. 18.1.10 | reverse complement strand
GAACCACCGCATTCGCGAGCAAGCCCGCTCCCACACAAGCCAGCTCCCACAGTTTGATCTCCATTTGTCAGGGAATCAGTGGTGTTTCAGCAATTTGGATTCCAGGTGGTCCAGGTGCTGGGTCATCAGGCTCACGGCAGCGGTGGCGTCGCGTTGCTCCAATGCATCCACAATGGCCATATGCTCCTGCCACGCGCAGTAAGTGCAGGCTTTCGCCTCATACTGGGCAATAACCAACGACGTCAGCGGCACCAAACTGTTGAGGAACTGTGCCAGCGGCGCGTTACGCGCCATCGCGGCCAATTGCAGGTGGAACTCCCCGGACAGACGAATCGCCGGCCCACGCTGGTCGCGCTCGATGCACTCGCGCTCGCGGGCGATCAGCTCGCGCAATTGGCGCAGTTGCGTGGGCGTGGCGTGCACGCAGGCCAATTGCACCACGGTGATTTCGGTGAGGCGCCGGGCCTCGAGGATCTGCCGGGTTTGCTGGGCATCCGGCGCGGCCACCTGGGCGCGCTGGTTGGGGCGCAGGATGACCACTTGCTGGTGCGACAGTTTGGCCAGCACGCGGCGGATCACGCTGCGGCTGACGCCAAAGGTCTCGCCCAGGCTCTCTTCGGTGAAACGGCTGGCCGGCGCAATGCGCTGTTCGAGGATGGCGTCGAACAGGCGCGGGTAGATGTCGTCCACCGAGGGCTTTTTACCGGCGATCAAGCGCAGGGCAGGGAAGATAGGGTCGCGTTGCAACGCGTAAGCGGTCATGGCCAGTCTCCAAAAAGTCAGCTGCCCAGATGGTCGTCCGGGATGTTCAAGCGAATGCCCATGCGCAGGCCTTCCTGCAGGATGTGCCGACGCATCTCGGCACTGGCCAGGGCGCTGTTCTTGTTGCGGATGGCGCGCACCACCGCTTCGTTTTCGCGCAGGCGTTCGGCCAGGTGTTCCGGCGAGTTGCGCAACACCTGGGCGCTCTGCTTGAGGGCGTTGCTGGTTTGCTGCACCACGTTCTGGAAGATCGGGTTGGAGGTCAGGGCGAACAGCTCTTCGTGGAAGCCGATGTAGGCGTTCATGCCGGCCTCGGCGTCTTCGGCGTCGAGGGCTTCGCGCATGTCCATCAGGGTCAGCCGCAGTTGGCCGACTTCCTTGCTGCTGATGGATTGGGCGACGAGACCGACGATGAAGGGTTCGAGGGTGTAGCGCAGTTGCAGGATATCTTCCAGGCTCGCGTCGGCCACCGCGTCGCTGGACTGGGGTTCGCTGACGCTGGTTTCCAGCACCACCACGCCTTTGCCGGGCATGGAGCGCACCAGGCCGAGGGTTTCCAGCACGATCACCGCTTCGCGCAGGCTGGGTCGGCTGATGCCCATCTGTTCGGCCAGCTCGCGTTGGCCGGGGAGCATTTCACCGCGGCGCCACTGGCCGCGCGCCAAGGCGGCGCGGAGTTTTTCTACCACTGAATTGACGACGGTTGAGGTGCTGATCACGTCTACGCCTCCTTTAAGTTGCAAACACAATATTGAAATTGGCAAAAGTCTAAATGTGGGAGCGGGCTTGCTCGCGAATGCAGTGTGTCAGTCACCACATTTGCAGGCTGA
>NZ_JANLGL010000444.1:0-1615 GCF_024655625.1 Pseudomonas sp. 18.1.10 | reverse complement strand
GCGGTGGGTCAGTACCGGAGGAGTTGGCTGACCTACCGCATTCGCGAGCAAGCCCGCTCCCACACAAGCCCGCTTCCACAATGTGTTCTGTGTACATTTTGAAGAATTTGTTTAAGGCCCCCATGAAACGCTACGAAAAATTCGCCGACGACATTGCAGAACTGATCCGCTCCGGCGTCCTCGGCCCCGGCCAGCGCGTGCCGTCGGTGCGCTACGCCAGCCAGACCTACGGCGTCAGCCCGTCCACGGTGTTCCAGGCCTACTACCTGCTGGAGCGCCGTGGCCTGATCCGTGCACGGCCGCGTTCCGGCTACTTCGTCAACACCCATGCGCCCAGCCCGTTTTCCGAGCCGGTGGTCAGCGAACAGGTGCACGAGTCCACCGAAGTGGATGTCAGCGAGCTGGTGTTTTCCGTGCTCGATTCAATCAAAGATCCCAACACCGTGCCATTCGGCTCGGCGTTCCCCAGCCCGATGCTGTTCCCGCTGCCACGCCTGGCCCGCTCCCTGGCCAGCGCCAGCCGCGAGATGGACCCGCGCCTGGTGGTCACCGATATGTCGCCGGGTAATCCGCAGCTGCGCCGACAGATTGCCCTGCGCTACATGGTCGGCGGCCTGATGCTGCCCATGGAAGAACTGTTGATTACCAACGGCGCCCTCGAAGCGCTGAACCTGTGCCTGCAAGCCGTCACCGAGCCGGGCGACCTGGTGGCCATCGAAGCCCCGGCGTTCTATGCCTGCCTGCAAGTGCTGGAGCGCTTGAAGCTCAAGGCCGTGGAAATTCCCGTGCACCCGCGCGACGGCATCGACCTGGGCGCCCTCGCCCAAAGCCTGGAACGCTACCCGATCAAGGCCTGCTGGACCATGACCAGCTTCCAGAACCCCATGGGCGCCACCCTGCCGGAAGCCAAGAAACAAGCGCTGGTGGAACTGCTGCGCAGCCATCAGGTGCCCCTGATCGAGGACGACGTGTACGCCGAGTTGTATTACGGCCAACACCCGCCCAAACCCGCCAAGGCCTTCGACACCGAGGGCCTGGTGCTGCATTGCGGCTCTTTCGCCAAGAGCCTCGCGCCGGGTTACCGCGTGGGCTGGGTGGCGGCCGGGCGCTATGCGCAGAAGGTCGAACGCTTGAAGCTGATGACCTCGCTGTGCCCGTCGATGCCAGCCCAGGCGGCGATTGCCGATTACCTGCAACACGGTGGTTACGACCGCCACCTGCGCAAGTTGCGTTATGCCCTGGAAGAACAGCAAAGCGCCATGCTCGCCGCCATTGCCCGCTACTTCCCGGCACAGACGCGGGTCAGCCAGCCGGCCGGCGGCTACTTCCTGTGGCTGGAACTGCCGGAACAGACCGATTCGTTGAAGTTGTTCCAGATGGCCCTGGCCCAAGGCATCAGCATCGCGCCGGGGCCGATCTTCTCGGCCACCCAGCGTTTCAGGAATTGCATTCGCTTGAACTATGGCAGCCCGTGGACGGAAGCGTCGGAGAAGGCGATGGAGACGTTGGGGCGGATTGTGCGGTCGTTCTGAGTTATTGGGTCGCCCCCTTTGGCCCCTTCGCGAGCAAGCCCGCTCCCACAGTTGGAATGCATTCCAAAATGTGGGAGCGGGCT
>NZ_JANLGL010000443.1:0-1621 GCF_024655625.1 Pseudomonas sp. 18.1.10 | reverse complement strand
GCGGTGTGTCAGCCAATACATCGTTAACTGGTCCACCGCTTTCGCGAGCAAGCCCGCTCCCACATGAGCCTGCACCCACAGGTGTTATCGCATTTCAGATTCAAAGCCAAAAAAAAACGCCAACCCGAAGGTTGGCGTTTTTAGGCAGCGCTTAATAAATCACTGCGGCTTCTTGCGACCAAAACCAGGACGCTGACCCGAACCGGCCGGGGCGCCACGGCGCTTGCCCGACGGCTCGTCCGCGACCAGTTTCGGGCCAGGGCGCTTGTTCGCCGCTGGCTTGGCTGGACGCTTGGTGCTGGCGTTGTCGGCTGGGCGCTCGGCTTCACCACGGTTGCTGCGACCACCGGCCGGGGCCGGACGCGGCGTGCGTGGAGCACGTTCGCCTTCCTGGCGCGATGGCGCGGTTGGGCGACGCTCGCCTTCGATGTGCGGCTGACGGGAAATACGCCCGCCCGTGGCCGGTGCATCCAGCGCCGGGCGCACGGTCCGTGCAACGCGCTCGGTACGGGCGACAGGACGCGACGATTTACGCTGCATACGCTCAAGCTTGTCTTTGCTCTTGGCGTTCATCTGCGGCATGGCCACCGGCGTCAGGCCCACTTCGGCACTGAGGATGTCGACTTCGTACTGGCTCATTTCGCGCCAGCGGCCCATCGGCAGGTCGGAGTTCAGGAACACCGGGCCGAAACGCACGCGCTTCAGGCGGCTGACCACCAGGCCCTGGGATTCCCACAGGCGACGCACTTCACGGTTACGGCCTTCCATCACCACGCAGTGGTACCAGTGGTTGAAGCCTTCACCGCCTGGCGCTTGCTTGATGTCGGTGAACTTGGCCGGGCCGTCTTCCAGCACCACGCCAGCCTTCAAGCGCTCGATCATCTCGTCATCGACTTCGCCACGTACACGCACGGCGTATTCGCGGTCCATCTCGTAGGACGGGTGCATCAGGCGGTTGGCCAGTTCACCGTCGGTGGTGAACATCAGCAAGCCGGTGGTGTTGATGTCGAGGCGACCGATGTTGATCCAGCGGCCTTCTTTCGGCTTAGGCATCTTGTCGAACACAGTCGGACGGCCTTCCGGGTCGTCACGGGTGCAGATCTCGCCGTCGGGCTTGTTGTACATGATTACACGGCGCACCGATTCGGCGGCCTCTTCACGCTTGATGACCTTGCCATCAATGGTGATTGCATCGTGCAGGTCGACGCGCTGGCCGAGGGTGGCCTCGACGCCGTTGACCTTGATGCGCTTCTGGGTGATCCAGGCTTCGACGTCGCGGCGCGAGCCCACGCCGATACGCGCCAGCACCTTTTGCAGTTTTTCACCTGCT
The DNA here is from genome assembly GCF_024655625.1 of Pseudomonas sp. 18.1.10. NCBI lineage: Bacteria > Pseudomonadati > Pseudomonadota > Gammaproteobacteria > Pseudomonadales > Pseudomonadaceae > Pseudomonas > Pseudomonas sp. 18.1.10. Next base: position 291 of record NZ_JANLGL010000443.1, on the reverse strand, counting down.
GGGCCGATTTCCTGGCTGTCGTTCTGGTCTTTGTCGTTCATCTTAAGCACCTCCCGGTGGGTCGATTCAGGCGTGGCCTGAAGAGTGTTGAAAGCGGGGTCTCGGCCGAAGAGGTCGGCGAAGGGTCGCGAATCATACGCGTATGGCGGGCGTTGCGCATCAGAGACTAGTTGATAAAGATGCAGTCATTGGTTTTTCCGCCGACCGGCAGCAACACAAATCAAAATGTGGGAGCGGGCTTGCTCGCGAATGCAGTGGATCAGTCGCCATCTTCGGTGGCTGACACTCCGC
>NZ_JANLGL010000442.1:0-1630 GCF_024655625.1 Pseudomonas sp. 18.1.10 | reverse complement strand
ATTCAACACATCTGTCACTGATCCACCGCTTTCGCGAGCAAGCCCGCTCCCACATTTAGAGCCGGTTCTTTCAGGGAAATATGAATAGTTTGTGGAGAGCTGAACCATGCAAACCAAATTACTGATAAACGGCCACCTCGTCGCCGGCGAAGGCCCGGCCCAAGCCATCTTCAACCCCGCCCTCGGCCGTGTGCTGGTGGAAATCAACGAAGCCAGCGAAGCCCAGGTCGACGCTGCCGTACGCGCCGCCGATGCAGCCTTTGAAGGCTGGTCGCAAACCCCGCCGAAGGACCGTTCCCTGCTGCTGCTGAAACTCGCGGACGCCATCGAAGCCCATGGCGAAGAGTTGGCCAAGCTGGAATCGGACAACTGCGGCAAGCCCTACAGCGCGGCGCTGAACGACGAGATCCCGGCGATTGCCGACGTGTTCCGCTTTTTCGCCGGCGCCAGCCGTTGCATGAGCGGTTCGGCCGGTGGCGAATACCTGCCCGGCCACACCTCGATGATCCGTCGCGACCCGGTGGGCGTGATCGCCTCCATCGCGCCGTGGAACTACCCGCTGATGATGGTCGCGTGGAAAATCGCCCCCGCCCTCGCCGCCGGTAATACCGTGGTGCTCAAACCGTCGGAACAAACCCCGCTGACCGCGTTGCGCATGGTCGAACTGGCGGCGGACATTTTCCCGGCCGGTGTGCTCAATCTGGTATTCGGCCGTGGGCCAACGGTGGGCAGCCCACTGGTGAACCATCCGAAAGTGCGCATGGTGTCGTTGACTGGTTCCATCGCCACCGGCGCAAACATCATCGCCAGCACCGCCGACAGCGTGAAGCGCATGCACATGGAGCTGGGTGGCAAGGCGCCGGTCATCATCTTCAATGACGCGGATATCGATGCCGCCGTGGAAGGCATTCGTACCTTTGGTTTCTACAACGCCGGCCAGGATTGCACGGCGGCGTGCCGGATCTACGCCCAGGCGGAGATCTACGACGCGTTTGTCGAGAAGCTCGGCGCGGCAGTCGCCAGCATCAAGCACGGTTTGCAGGATGACCCAAGCACCGAGCTGGGGCCGCTGATTACCGCACAACACCGTGACCGCGTGGCCGGGTTTGTCGAACGCGCCGTGGCGCAGTCGCATATCCGCTTGATTACCGGCGGCAAGGCCGTGGAAGGCAATGGTTTCTTCTTCGAACCCACCGTGCTGGCCGACGCACAACAGGACGATGAAATCGTGCGCCGTGAGGTGTTCGGCCCGGTGGTGTCGGTGACCAAGTTCAGCGATGAAGCGCAGGTGCTGGGCTGGGCCAACGATTCGGACTACGGCCTGGCGTCGTCTGTGTGGACGGCCGATGTAGGCCGCGCCCACCGTTTGGCCGCGCGTTTGCAGTATGGCTGCACCTGGGTGAATACCCACTTCATGTTGGTCAGCGAAATGCCCCATGGCGGTCAGAAACTGTCGGGGTATGGCAAGGACATGTCCATGTACGGGCTGGAGGACTACACCACTGTTCGGCATGTGATGTTCAAGCACTGACGCGTTTTCCCTGTAGACGCAAATCTGTGTGGGAGCAGGCTTTTTGTGGGAGCGGGCTTGCTCGCGAATACGGTGTATCAGTCACCAGAGTTGTTGACT
>NZ_JANLGL010000441.1:0-1665 GCF_024655625.1 Pseudomonas sp. 18.1.10 | reverse complement strand
CACATTCGAGCTGCATTCCCCTGTTGAAATGCGCTCCCCTGTGGGAGCGGGCTTGCCCGCGATGGCGCCAGCAGATTCAGCGCTTGACCAACTGATACACCCGCTCCTCAAGCCGCGTAACGCCATCCTGCACAAACTTCCAGCTCTCACCCAGGATGTCCTGCTCTTGCAGCACCTGCAGCCCCCAGTGCTCGCCTAGCAGCAACTGCACCTCTTCACCCGTCACCGCGAACGGAGGGCCCGCCTTCTGAACTTGCTCGTAGTCCAGGGTAATCAACAACCCCTGGCAGCCTATTGGCAGCCACCTATTCAGATGATCGGTGTACTGCGCCCGCATCAGCGGCGGCAAGGCAATCAACGCCGCGCGATCATAGAGCGCCACGCAGTCCACCAGCACCTCGGCATCCAAGGCGAAGAAATCGCCGCACCAGATCTCGATCGAATCCGCCTGATACACCTTGAACACGCCCCGTTCGGTGATTCGCGGCGTCAGATTCTGTTCACTGAAAAACGCCTCGACCGCCTGCTCCGACAGCTCCACACCCACTACCCGCAGGCCTTGGCTGGCCAACCACATCAGGTCCAGGCTCTTGCCACACAACGGCACCAGCACCTTGGCGCCGTCGGCCAATGGCGGCCAGTGCCGTTGCAGGTAAGGGTTGACCTCGGGCAAGTGAAAGCCGATCTGATTGCGCGCCCAGCGCTCCTGCCAAAACTTAGGCTCCATGGATCACCCCGAAAATTCGATCAAATAGCGCTAAAACTTATATTAGATTTAGATCAATGATCTGATTGAAGATGGGCCCATATTAACGCTCAGGACCCTTCTTATGCTCCCTAGCCTGTTTATCTCCCATGGTTCGCCCATGCTCGCCCTGCAACCCGGAGCCAGCGGCCCGGCCTTGCAGCGTTTGGCCGCGCAACTGCCACGCCCGCAGGCGATCGTGGTGGTCTCGGCGCACTGGGAAAGCCAAGAACTGCTGGTCAGCGGCAGCGCCGCACCGGAAACCTGGCACGACTTTGGCGGCTTCCCGCGTGAATTGTTTGCGGTGCAATACCCGGCGCCGGGCAACCCGCAGTTGGCCGGCGAGATTGTCGAGTTGCTGCACGCCGACGGCCTGAATGCGCGCATCGATGAGCGTCGCCCCTTCGACCATGGCACCTGGGTGCCGTTGTCGCTGATGTACCCGGCGGCAGATATCCCGGTGGTGCAGGTTTCCCTGCCCAGCCGCATGGGCCCGGCCCTGCAGACACGGGTCGGGCATGCACTCGCCAGCCTGCGCGGGCAAGGCATGCTGCTGATCGGTTCGGGCAGTATCACCCACAACCTCGGCGAGCTGGACTGGCACGCCGGGCCCGAGAGCATCGAGCCGTGGGCACGGGATTTTCGTGATTGGGTGGTGGATAGGCTGGCGGCCAATGATGAAAGCGCGCTGCATGATTATCGGCGTCAGGCGCCGCATGCCGTGCGTAGCCATCCCAGCGACGAGCATCTGTTGCCGCTGTACTTTGCGCGCGGCGCGGGCGGGGATTTCAGTATCGCGCACCAGGGCTTCACCATGGGCGCCTTGGGGATGGACATCTATCGATTCGGCTAGCGCAGATTTAAATGTGGGAGCGGGCTTGCTCGCGAATGCGGTGGTTCAATAACAAATTTAGTGACTG
>NZ_JANLGL010000440.1:0-1696 GCF_024655625.1 Pseudomonas sp. 18.1.10 | reverse complement strand
GCGGCGGTGGGTCAGCAGATGTATCAACTGACAGACCGCATTCGCGAGCAAGCCCGCTCCCACATTTTTTTGATCTTCAGGGGTTTTTAGACTGTGTTGGGTCAGGCCTTGGCGGCGGCGAGGATCAGGGCCTTCATCTCGGCCACAGCACCTTTGAAGCCGACAAACAGCGCATGGGCCACCAGCGCATGGCCGATGTTCAGCTCGTTGATGCCTTTGATCGCCGCCACCGCTTCAACGTTGTGGTAATGCAGACCGTGACCGGCGTTGACGATCAGGCCTTCACGCAGGCCAACGGCAACCCCGTCGATGATGCGTTGCAGCTCATCGGCCACTTCGGTCGGGGTGGTGGCGTCGGCATAACGCCCGGTGTGCAACTCGATGGCCGGTGCGCCGACACGGCGCGAGGCTTCGATCTGGCGCTCGTCGGCGTCGATGAACAGCGAGACTTCGCTGCCGATCTGCGACAGGCGATCCACCGCGGCCTTGATCCGCGCTTCCTGGCCAGCCACGTCAAGGCCGCCTTCGGTGGTGAGTTCCTGGCGGGTTTCCGGCACCAGGCAGATGTGCGCCGGGCGGATGCGCTCGGCGAACGCCATCATCTCTTCGGTGACGCCCATTTCGAAATTCATGCGGGTTTGCAGCACGTCCTTGAGCAGCAGCACATCGCGCTCCTGGATGTGGCGGCGGTCTTCGCGCAGGTGCACGGTGATGCCGTCGGCGCCTGCTTCTTCGGCGTCCAGCGCGGCCTTGACCGGATCAGGGTAACGGGTGCCCCGGGCCTGGCGCAGGGTAGCGACGTGGTCGATATTGACGCCAAGAAGAATGCGATTGCTGCTGGTCACGGAAGCGCTCCTGAATAGGGAAAGAAACGCTGCACAGCATACACGGGGTTGTCAGGGCTTTCGAAACAACTCGCGACTGACCAGCGGCCGTCCGCCCAAGTGCACGGCCAGGGCTTGGCGCATCAGGCGTTTGGCGGCGGATAAAGCACCCGGCGCGCTCCAGTCGGCTTCGCTCATGGCCAGCAACTCGGTGCCTTGGAACAGGCCCGGTTGCAGCAGGTAGACGCGCTCCAGGCCGGCGTCCACTTGCAGGCGGTACATGCCGTCGGCGGCAATGGGCTCGCCGTGCAGGTCGTTGGCCAGTTCGAAACCGTAGCCCAGGTCGTCGAGCAGGCGCCATTCGAAGGCCCGCAGCAAGGGTTCCAGGGGGCGGCCTTCGGCAAGGGCGAGCAAGGTGGCGGCGTAGTGATCGAAGACAGCCGGATGGGGGTCTTCGGCGGGGAGCAGGCGAATCAGCAATTCGTTGAGGTAGAGACCGCTGAACAGCGCGTCGCCATTGAGCCAGGCAGAGGTGCCGACGCTTTCCAGGCGGCCGACGTTTTTCAGCTCGCCCTTGCCACGAAACTCCACGTCCAGGGCCACGAACGGCCGCGCCAACGTACCCGCCTTGCCCCGCGCGCTGCGCAAGACTGCACGCAGGCGGCCTTGGGGCGTGAGGAAGTCCACCAGGGCGCTGGTCTCGCGGTAGGCGCGGCTGTGCAGGACGTAGGCGGGTTGGCTGGTGGGTTGGGACATGGGCTCTCACTGCTGGAATGCATTGTTGAAAACTACACAAACCGAATGTGGGAGCGGGCTTGCTCGCGAATGCGGTGTGCCAGTCGACTTATCAGTGACTGATCCACCGCATTCGC
>NZ_JANLGL010000043.1:0-37001 GCF_024655625.1 Pseudomonas sp. 18.1.10 | reverse complement strand
GCATCACCGCCAAGAAGAAGATCACTCTGAATGCCGGCGGCAGTTACATCACCCTCGACCAGAATTGCATTGAGTCCGGCACCCAGGGCCGTCATACCGTCAAATCGACGAACGTTGACTATCTGGGCCCCGCCAGCATGTCGGCCACACATCCAGAGTACCCGAGAAGCCTGTCTAAACAACCCGTGCAGTTTCGTGTGCCGATGATCCCCAATGCACCCGGTCAAGGTTGGGCGGGTATGCCTTACACACTTTATGCCGACGGAGCAGTGCTCAAGCAAGGCGTGTTGGATAAGACAGGGCTCGTATCAATCAACCATGAGGTTGTGACTCAGCAATACCGAATGCAGTTGGCCAACGGGGTGAGTTACCAAATACCGGTGCCCAGCGAGTATCGCAATGCCGATCAGGCCAACTTGGCCAATGGCGGCTTGCACAATCATCACGTGCTAGCTGACAGCGAGCTCAGTCAGCCCCTATCGCACACGGACCACCGTGCCTTGTACGCCACCGTGACCAATCCCGAAAGTGACTCGGAAGAGAAGACTTCATGACTCAACCCGATATCGTCGTGCCAATGGCTCTGCGACACACCCAACAAGCCACCTGCACCGCGCCCTGGTATGTGCAGCGCAGTGAGTATCACCCGGTGGAAGCCACTTACCAGCCACTCATCAACGGCGAAGAAGCCTTCAAGGCCGTGCATGTGGCCATCGCCAACGCTACGAGAACCATCGACATCATTTGCTGGGGCTTTCAGCCGTCGATGTATTTCATTCGTGACGGCAACAGCCCAACGATCGGCGAACTGCTGATGAGCAAAGCGCGTGAAGGCGTCGAGGTGCGAATACTGGGTTGGGAATCGCCGTTCAACAGTGCCGGCGCAGCGGGTGAGGCCAACTTGCCTGGCAAGGGCCCGTACCGTATCAAGGACCGGGCGCTGCAACCTTCCACGGCCGATCAATATGCGTATGACCGGCATTGGTTTTCCCAATGCGCATTTGCCGATCACCTGGCACCGGCCATGCGCGTGGTGCGCAGTGTGCCGGTGTTTGTCAGCCGTGGATTCAGCCTGTATGAACGGGCTGAAATTGCTCACCAGGCCAAATACAGAAGTCTTGATCCGCAGCTTAGCGCTGGGACGTTAGGCGCGTTGGCGGTGGCCGTGACGCACCATCAGAAAACCGTGCTGGTCGACTATGAGCTGAAAGATCGCGCTGTCGGCTTTGTCATGGGCCACAACATGCTCGATGAGTATTGGGATACCAACGATCACACCGCGCGCAATCGCACCGAAGGGGCCAAGCCCGAGCCCAGCCGCGGCCCGCGTGGCGATACGCCGCGCCAGGATATTTCCAGCCAGGTCAGCGGGCCGATCCTGGAACACCTGCACCATAACTTCGCCACCGCCTGGCGCAAGGAAACGGGTGAAGACTTGCTGCTTTCGCGCCAGGCCAAGCAGGTAGGGCCAACACTGACATGCATCCCTGGCGCCACTCGCCAGTTGGCCCAACTGGTGCGTACCCAGGCGCAGGACGGCAAACGAGACATTGAAAAGCTCTACCTGAAGGCCGTGAACAACGCGACTCAGTTCATCTACATTGAGAACCAATACTTTCGCTGGCCGCCATTGGCCGAAGCCATCAACAAGGCCGCTGCCGACCAAAGCCGAGCAGGACGCGATCCAGGTTTGCACGGCAACCTTCATCTGTTTGTGATCACCAATGCCAGTGAAGACGGCGTAGGCCCAGGCGCCTTGAACACCTATCGCATGCTCGAAAGCCTTGGGCGTGGTGACACGATGCCTGAGATCAGCAAGTTGCAGCGCATTGCACGGATCAAGGCTGAGGCGAATAAACAGGCGCCGTCCTTGGCGGAACTTATCGAACAACAGGCCTTGGTCACCTTGACCCGCCTGAGCGACGCGTTGGGCGGTGGCGAGGCAAGTGATAAAGCCCGGGAAGCCCAGGGCGAACGTCGGGTCAATCATGAGTACCGAGAGGCCGCACTCAACCGACAGATCAAGGCGATCGAGACCCGCACAGAGGTGCCGCAGCCACGTCCGGGCCTGAAAGTTCATGTGTGCTCGCTGGTGGCAAAGGACTCGCCGGCGGGTAAGCCGTGGATGCCGGTGTATATCCATTCGAAGCTGATGATTATTGACGACGTGTTCACCACCCATGGCTCGGCCAATATCAACACGCGGAGCATGCAGGTGGATAGCGAGCTGAATATCGCCCATGAGTGGATGAGTGTGACGCAGGCGCTGAGGCGGCGGTTGTGGGGGCTGCATACGGATGGGAAGGGGGCGCAGGATGATCCTGAGGTGGCGTTTGAGGCTTGGCAGAACATCATCGACAAAAACACGAAGAGCCAGGAAGAAAAAGGCGCCCCTTGGGCCTCGCTTGTCGGATTTCATTACACCGAAGCAGCCCTGAAGGATCTGGACTGATGCGGCTGGCCTTCTTGCTGTTGGGTCTACTACTGGTTGCTTACACCATCAGTATTGAGCGCATGTTTTCGATAAAGGAGATTCCGTTGAAACCACTTACCGAAATCAAGGCCAAGCTAAGCTTTTCTTGTGCGCATGAAGTTTTTCCTAGTGCCTCAGCTGAAACCGATCAGCTATTTCAATATGCTCGTTGGTTACAGAAGAACAATCTTCTAAAACAAGAAACCGCTGTTGATGCTGAGGTCGAGCGGCTGTACCGCATCGCCACCGAGAACGGTCATTTCAAGGCAAACGTCAACTTGCAGAATGGCTCCCTGCGTGGAAAGTTCAACCTCAACGGGGATGAGCATCTGCGCCTGAGCCAGAACCTAATCGATGCAGGTGTAGCAAGCGGCTACTACTTCATCGGCACTTTCCTGAAGAATGGCTCGTCGGGGCTAAAACAAGAACCGGAAATGGCGTTGCGCTACTTTCGCAAAGCCGCTGATCGAGGTAGCGCCGTTGCCCAAGCCTATGTAGCAGAAATGTTGGCGCCTAACGACGTTGCGCCAAATGTCGCAAGGCAAATGCGTAGATGTGCTGCCGAGCAGGGACATGGCAGAGCTGCAGTCATGTTGTCCCTCTATCTTCAGGATGAAGAGAGCTACCACGAAGCAATGGCAGTTTTGCAAATGGGCGTTATGGCTGGCGACGAAAGTGCTGCCGGCCGATTGGAAAAAGCATTTCGTGCGCCGCCTCCCAGTGACGGGCTCTATTACCTCGGCCAACCAGAAGACCTGGTTCGCGCCGAACGCTACGAAAAAATCTGGCGAATACTCGCCAGGTATTCCTACGCCGACCCCAAAGTCCCCGAAATCAACGACATCCTCCCTCTACCCCCAGCCAAACTGCCCCCCTGGGACGGCAAGCTGCAATGGCTTGAATCCCGCCTGGCGAATATCCCCCCGCCCAAACCCAGCGAGGCGCTGATCACCGAGCTGGCCAAAGCCAAGCTCCTTGACCCCGCCACCGGCCTAGGTTTACCGGGCTCCCCAGCATTCAGCCAATCCCACTTATCCGCGCCCAACAGTTACAGCGGCCAAACCTGCCCGGTCAGTGGGTACTGGAAGGTTGCCTTTTTGCCGTGGGGCCATTCATTGAGAGACAACAACGGCACCCGGCATTTCCAGCAGGGCGATATGTTTCCCACGGTGTGGGTCGAACGCTATCAGTTCCGCACATGGCCTTTCCCGGACAAGGTCACGCGGTTTGAAAGTGCGGTTAGGTGGTGCCTGCTTTCATGAAAGCCCCACCATCACCTTCGCGGGAGCAGGCCTGCGAAGGTAATGTTGGCTGCCCCCCTAGGACTTAAACCGCCCCACCAACCCATTCAACTCATCCGACAGGTTCGACAATCGCCCCGAGTCGTCCTGTGCCGAGTTGGCCAGGCTTTCCACCAGTCGCGCTTCGTCGTAGATCTGCTGGATATGCCGGTTGATCTCTTCGGCCACGCTGTGTTGTTCCTCGGCGGCGGCCGAGATCTGCAGGTTCTGGTCGCGGATTTCGTTGACCGACAATTGGATACCCTCGAAGCTGTCCCGCGCGCTTTCGATGGACGATACGCTGGCCCGCGACAGGTCCAGGCAACTGCCCATTTTCTGGGTGACTTCCTGGGTCTTGGTTTCCAGGGTGCCGAGCAGGTTTTCGATCTCGCCGGTGGAGTCCGACGTGCGCTTGGCCAAGGCCCGTACTTCGTCGGCCACCACGGCAAACCCACGGCCTTGATCGCCGGCCCGGGCGGCTTCGATGGCGGCGTTGAGGGCCAGCAGGTTGGTTTGTTCGGCAATCGCGCGGATGGTGCCGAGGATCTGGTTGATGCTGCGGCTGCCGGCTTCCAGCTCGACCATGGCCTGGGACGATTCGGTCAGGCGGCGGCCCAGGCGGTTGACGTTGTCGGTGGTCACTTCGATTTGCTGCTTGCCTTCGGCGACGCGGCGATGGCCGTTCTCGGCCGACTCGGCAGCGCCGCTGCACGAACGGGCGACTTCGTTGGCCGTGGCGACCATCTCGTTGAACGCCGTAGAGACCAATTCCACCGCCTCGCGCTGGCGCCCCGCAGCGTCGTTCATATTGTTCGCCACTTCACGGTTGACCCGTGAGGCATCCTGCAAATTGGCCGAGGCGGCGCCGATGTGCTGGATCAACTGGCGGATCGCCGCGAGAAATTTGTTGAACCAGCCGGCCAGCTCGGCGGTTTCGTCCTTGCCCTGCACGTGCAGTTCGTGGCGCAAATCGCCTTCGCCCTGGGCGATGGACTGCAAGCCGGTGCTGACCTGGCCGATGGGTTTGACGATGACTTTGGAGAACGCCGCCGCCACCAGCCCGAAGATCAGCACCAGCACCGCCACTATCGCGCTGGTGAGGTAGGTCATGCGCGTGGCTTGGGCCATCACTTCGTTGTATTCGATCAGGCCGACATACCGCCAGCCCAGGCCGGGCGAGGTCCAGATATTGGCCATGTAGCGCACGCCATTGATTACCACCTCGGTGGAACCCTGGGCGGTGTTGGCCAACTGTGCGTAGGGTTCGCCAAGGTCTTTGAGGGGCTTGAAGTTGTGCGCGTTGTCGCGCGGGTCCACCAGCACCACGCCGTCTTCGATCAGCATCACGTAGCCGCTTTCGCCGAGCTTGATGCTCTTGACCAGTTCGGTGAGGTTCTTCAGCGAGACGCTGACCACAAACACACCCTTGGCCTTGCCGGTGTTATCCAGCAACGCGCGCGCGGTGCCCACCAGTGCCACGTCGTCTTTGTCGTAGTAATACGCCGGGGTGCGCACGGTCTTGCCGGGGCTGGCCATTGCCGCCTTGTACCAGGGGCGCGTGCGCGGGTCATATTTGGCCAGTTGCGGGTCATCGGGCCATTTGGCGTAGGTGCCGTCTTCCAGGCCGATGGACAGAATCGCAGCGGCGGGGTGGGTTGCACCGTAGCGCGCAAAGTGATCGATCACCTGTTGCGCCTCGGCCGGCATCGGTTGGCTGGCGGCGTTGGCGGGCTGGTAATCCTTAAGGGTGTTCACGGAAGTGTATACAGGATCAGCGGACAATTGATCGACGTTCTGCGTCGTGCCGTCGAAAAACTGGCGGATGTTACCGTCGATCTGGCGTATTTCCCGGGTGCTGCCATCGATGAAGTGATCGACCGCCTGGGTCCGCGTGTTCATGACGGAGATCACCGCAACCAGGCTGACCGGGATAAAGGCGACGGAAACGAAAGCAAGGACCAGCTTATTTTTTATTTTCATCGAGACGACCATCAGCAGGGAGGGCGGCCAAATCGTCGCTTTTGAATGAAGTGCGGCGATTTGCTATCACTGCTATGTCGGCCTGTAGGTCGAGAACCTTTAGCTATTTTTTGTCTACAAATCTGGCTGCGTATTGTCGTAATACGGGTTTGCCTGTTTCCGGGGCAGTCGTGCCGGGTAAGATGCCGCCTGCACCTCATCTGGATCAAGGATATGACATGGCGCTTATCACGGAACGCGTAGCACTGGCCCGCAACGGGGCCAATGACAAGGTTATTTGCCGCATGGCCTCAGGCTGGGCGGTAATGGGCGACGTGCAGTTTCTACCGGGGTACTGCCTTTTATTGTCCGACCCGGTCGTTGCCAGCCTCAACGACCTGGATGCCGAAGCCCGCGCCACGTATCTGCTGGACATGGCGCGCCTCGGCGACGCAGTGTTGCAAGCCACCGATGCCTTGCGCATGAACTACGAGATCCTCGGCAATTCCGAGCCGGAACTGCATTGCCATATCTTCCCGCGTTATGCCGCTGAGCCGGATGACAAGCGGCGGATGCCGGCCTGGTTCTACGACTGGAAAAATGCGCCACCTTACGCCGAGGCGATACATGGACCTCTGCGCAAGGCGCTTGCACAGCTGCTCGAGGCACCGACCCATGCGTGAACGCAAGGCCTCGCGCCTGCTGGTCATCAGCCCCGCCAACGATGTGCTGCTGTTCCGCTTTGTCCATAACGACGGCGCATTGGCCGGACAAAATTATTGGGCCACACCCGGTGGTGGCGTCGAAGAGGGCGAGACGTTCGAAGCCGCCGCCCTGCGCGAACTGCGCGAGGAAACGGGGCTGGTGGTCGACAGCGTTGGCGCCTGCGTGGCCGACCGGCGCGTTGCCTTGATGCTGCCCAGTGGCGAAACGGTGCTGGCCATCGAGCAGTATTTTGTCGTGCATGCGCCCAGCACGGCGCTGTCAAAAGCCGGGTGGACCCTGTCAGAAACCCAGGTCATGGCCGATCACCATTGGTGGTCTGTCAGCGAACTCAAAACCACCAGCGACACGGTCTGGCCTGAAGCGCTGCTCCAGATGCTGCAAGACGCAGGCATTTGACCCCACTCAGCGCGTGTACGCCGGCAACAGTCGAAACGCCTCGGCGACACGCGTTGGATTCGGCAACGCGAGCACTCGTCGGTACAGCTCCTGGTGGGCTTGGCACACCTCAGCAGGCGAGTGTTGGGTTGGCTGCCGATAGGCGTCGTAGGTGCCGGGCGCGGCGTGGGTGAACACACGGTTCAGGTCGGCCCGGGCCTGGGCGCTCGGGGTCACGTCGCCCGTGACCTCGGCGGCCGCCTTGACCAGTTCGCGTTGGCTGTCCCGTGTGTCCGTGAACAGCGCGAGCAAGGTGTCGGGCATTGCGCTGTAACCCCCAGGGTAGACGCCGCTGAGGTAGAACGCGCAGATCTGCTCGTCGCCTTGCCCCACGGCGTTCACGAGCGCCGCCTGGGCCTGCCAGAACCGCAACAGTTGCGGGGCAGGGGCTTTGCGCAGCGCCTCCTGGATCAGCCAGGTGTCGCGCTCGCGCGTGAGTTTGTCGAAGCCGGCGGAGGTCGAAGCCTTGTCCAGGGCTTTTTGTGCCTTGGCCTTTTCCACCTCGTAGTGCGCAGGCGCGTCTTCGGCCAGGGTCTTGAGCTGGAAATACTTGCGCAGGTGGACGTCCAGTTGCCCTGGTTCCCGCAGCCTCGCCAGGCGCGCATCGGTGAAGTCCCGTGCATCAGCGGTGGCGGTAATGATGTGTTCGCGCTTGAGCTCAGTGATGTCGGGGAACCACATGTCTTCACGGCCGGTTGCCAGCACTTTGTCGACGAACTGTTTGGACGCTCCGTGTTTGAGCAGCGCGTCACGATACTGCTCGACGACGGCCGTTGATGCCTCGCCCGATTCGAACAGCGTCGCGGCATGAAAGCCCAGCTTGCCTTCAGCGCCGAGCAAACGCTGCTTGCCGGACATAAACACCAACGCGCAGGCACTCACGCACTCGCGGTTGGTATAGGTGTTCAGGCCCTTGCCTTCGATAAGCCGCGCGATGGCCCGCGCTTCGCCGAACAGGCCGCCCACGCTGTCCAGTTGGATTGTAGTGACGGTGGGGTGATCCGCCACGGCCTGGGCGAAGGCGGAAAAGCTGCCGGGCGCGATGCCGCCGTTGAATTCCAGCTCGGTATCACTGAGCGCGGTGATGCGGTAGGCGGGCAGCGCATTGGGGTCCATGGCCAGGCGCAACGCCGCCTTGAACGCAGGCACCACATCGAACAACGAGTAAGCCGTCTGTACCGCGCCGACGATCACCAGTACGCGCACCACGGTGACCCAGCGCGACTTGCCGCCGCGCTGGCGGTGGTGCCGCGCCGAACGCCAGACGCCCACCCCTTGCCAGAGCGTGACGGCCAGCGCGCCGGCCATGAACGGCACGCCCATCAGCAGCAGGCCGGTGGGACTTGGCGGGTTGCGCACCAGCATGAAGTACAGCGGCGATGTCGCCAGCAGGCACGCCAGGCTGAGCAACACTTCGTTGATCCAGAATGCGTGGGCCAGCGAGAACTCGCCGCGCCAGTGACGGATCAAGTAATTGCGCGGTGAAGAGGCCACCGCTTCACTCATGATCGGAACCGATGGTCACGGTCAGGCCCGCCTGCCGGGCCAATTCGAGGGTGGGCGCAACGCGGTCGGCATCCACGATAAACCCGACGTAATCGTCATCGCCTGAGTCCAGGTGCAGGTAGCGTTTGTCGAAACCGACCAGCCACTGATCGAAGGTCTCCAGCACGTCCAGCATCGGCCGGGTGCCGGTGTGCTCATAGTGGTAGGGCGTTTGCACGCCGCTGGCGGCCACCAGAAGGGGCGCCAGGTATTCAAAGCCATCGAAGCCACGAAAATCGACACCGAGCAGGACAAGGTCGATGAGCTTCTGGCCTCTGGAGGTGTCGAGCAAGCCTTCGGTCAATGCGCTGGCGGGGTCTTGGTCCACGGCATATTTACGTAGCACGCGACGCAAGAGTCGGGCGCTTTCTGCCTCGGGCATACGCGCCAGCAGGGTTTCGGTGAACACCTTGAGCGCCTGTTTTTGCGCGACAGATTCGGGCGAGCGCATCTCGCGCATGATGACCGCATGGCTGGCGTTTGTTTCATCAGGCGGCGGCATGGTGAAGCGGCCCCCGAACAACCGATCTAAAAAGCCCATCGCATTCCCTCGCTGTAGACCTGTTGCGAAAGGCGCGACCATAGCGTTTTTTTCTCGGGCTGGCCAACCGGCAGCACGGTTTGCCGTTACACTGCGCGCCCAAAATTCAGCAAGGAAGCGCTGAATGCGCCCTCGCGTTCAACGTAGTGAAGGTCAATCATGAAGATAAAGCATTGTTTCAAACGGTGGGAATGGGGTGTTCTTTTTTTCGTCATTGCTGTGATCGTTTTGTACGGGAGCATCGTGCCTTTCGCTGAGTGGCCACTGACTACGGGGGGCTTTCTGTGCGGGGGCGCTGCCCTGCTGCTCGGCCTGCTCCTGGATATGAAGACCCTGCGCATTCCTAAAGGGACCTTGATGATCGGGCTGGCCGTGATTACGTCAATGGTTTACAAGTTAGGCGTCGCGGAGCACGTGAAGTGCGCGCTTGAGCTGTCTCACGCCCCTGGAACGTGCACGGCCACTGTGCCCCTTCATGTATTCATCACCGCCAATATCATCGATACCGTAATCCTTGTGATAACCATCGCATGCGGCGGTGTCGGCGGCAGCATCCTGGCCGCTCACGGCGATGTCACCACTACGGATGTGAAAAGCTCGTCACCGGCAAATCCCGGCGATATTCAAACCTTGCTTGAGTCGATCGAAAGCAAGCTGGACCGCCAGAACCTCAAGCTGAACCTGGTCTGCGGTGGTGCCTTTCTGGTGCTACTGCTCGTGATCGTGCGCGTGTTCTCTTGAGCTCAACGCACTAGCGCCGGCTGAGCGCCAACTTCGCCGCAAACAACACAAAGATCATCCCGGTGGTGCGGTCCATCCACTGGATGACCTTTTCCCGGCGCAAGAACCCGGACAGCGGCTGCGTGGCGCCGATCAACACCAGCGACCACGCCAGCCCCAGCACCACATGGATGCTCACCAGGCCAAAAGTCCAGGCGATCAGCGATTGGCCTTGGGGAATGAACTGCGGCAGGAACGACACGTAGAAAATCCCCACCTTGGGGTTCAGCACATTGCCCAGCATGCCTTTGACAAACCAGTTGCCACCGGTTTTTCCCTCCCCATCGGCTGACGCCAGCGAGCGCCGTGGACGCAGCAGCATGTTCAGCCCCAGCCAGGCCAGGTAAGCCGCGCCGCAGTATTTGAGCAGGTTGAAGGCCACTTCCGAGACCGCAATCAGCGCGCCCAAACCAAACGCAACGGCCGCGCCCCACAGCAGGCAGCCCGCATTGATCCCGAGGGTGGCCTGCAACGCCTGGCGCTTGCCCTCTACCGTGGCGGTCCTGAGCACCAATGCCGTGTCGAGTCCCGGTGTAAGCGTCAGCAGCATGGCGGCGAAGGTAAAGGCGAGGAGGTTATCGGCGATGGACATGGCACTGGCATCCACAAGAGGCAAGGGGGGACGTTAGCGCATGCAAAGGCGCCCTGTAAAAGGGCGCGTGAAGGGAAGGGATCAGCGATTGAAGCGGGCGACCAACGCGTATTGAGTGGCGGCGGTGTTGGTCAGTTCTTTGCTCAAGTCCGTGGACTGATGAGCCTGGATAGACGTCTGGTCGGCCAGCCCGGCGATGGTGGTGATATTGCGGCTGATTTCCTCGGCCACCGCGCTCTGTTCCTCGGTGGCGGCGGCGATTTGCGTGGTCATGTCAGTGATGTGCGACACGGCCTCGCTGATGCCGACGAGTGCCTGGTCCGCTTCCAGCACCCACGCCACGCCTTCCTCGGCTTGGCGCTGGCCGTTTTCCATGCTGTGCACGGCGTTGTTGGAGGACGCTTGCAATTGGGTAATCAATGCATGGATCTGGGTGGTGGATTGGGAGGTGCGTTGCGCCAGTTGGCGCACTTCGTCGGCCACCACCGCAAACCCACGGCCCATGTCGCCGGCGCGGGCCGCTTCGATGGCGGCGTTGAGGGCCAGCAGGTTGGTTTGATCGGCAATGCCCTTGATTACGTCCACCACGCTGCCGATTTCGTCGCTGTCGCGGGCCAGTTGGGCGACGGTCACCCCGGTTTCGCCGACCACGGCGGAGAGGCGCTCGATGGCTTCGCGGGTATCACGCGCCACCTCGCGGCCGCGTCCGGTGAGGGCGTTGGCTTGCTGGGTGGCGTCGGCGGTGCGCTGCACGTGGCTGGCGACTTCCTGGGTGGTGGCGGCCATCTGGTTGACGGCGGCCGAGACTTGTTCGGTTTCCACGCGCTGGCGGTCCAGGCCTTTGGCGCTGGCACTGGCCAACTGATCGGATTGGCCGGCGAGGGCGCTGAGTTGTTCGGCGCTGTCCTGCAGGCGGGTGAGGCAGGTTTTCAGGCGCGCGGCCTGGCTGAGGAACGCGGTTTCCAGGCGCCCTTGAGGGCCGCGGGCGTCGCTGTACATCTGCGCGATCAACGCGTCTGAGGTCGAAGGTTCCACACCACGCAACAAGTGCAAGGTGCTGCCCTGACGCATGCGCGCGCAAAGCACGCCGACCGGTATCGCCACGGCGACGGCCACGGCCAGGGCAACAGGCGCACTGAGGAACAGGCCGGCCAGGCTCCCGGCGACGCCGGTTGCCACGTAGGGCACGCAGCTCAGCGCCGCTGGCAGCCACGCGTCCTGGCGCGGTACGCCGGGTTTGCCAGCGCTGATGCGCCGGTACAGCGCCTGGGCGCGACGGATCTCATCGGCGCTGGGCTTGACCCGTACCGACTCGAAACCCACCACCGTGCTGCCGTCGAAGATCGGCGTGACGTAGGCGTTGACCCAATAGTGGTCGCCGGTCTTGGAGCGGTTCTTGACGATGCCCATCCACGGCAGGCCCTGCTTGAGCGCGCTCCACATGTGCGCGAAAACCGCAGGTGGTACATCGGGGTGACGCACGATATTTTGCGGTGCGCCGATCAGGTCGGCGCGTTCAAAACCGCTGATTTCAACGAAGGCGTCGTTGCAGTAGGTGATCACACCTCTCACGTCGGTGGCGGAAATAAGTTTTTGCTGAGGCGCGAGTGAAATCTCGCGCTGTGTGACTGGCTGGTTATTGCGCATTCCGACTACTCCCTGGTTGCACTCAGCCAATCGGCCTCAGCTGGGAAAAGATTAATCCACATTGGCTATTTCGCCAGCCATTGGTCAAAAGCCTGAAACTTCCCGATGAAAAACCTCATAATGGCGGCCATTTTTGTTTAGCCGTTATTCTGGTGTGCCCGCATGGAAATCAAGGTCAACTTTCTCGACAACCTTCGACTTGAAGCCAAGTTCGACGACTTCACGGTTATTGCCGACCAACCCATTCGCTACAAAGGCGATGGTTCGGCACCGGGGCCGTTCGATTACTTCCTGGCTTCGTCGGCGTTGTGTGCGGCGTACTTCGTGAAGTTGTATTGCTCCACCCGCGATATCCCCACGGACAATATTCGCCTGTCGCAGAACAACATCGTTGACCCGGAAAACCGCTATAACCAGATCTTTAAGATCCAGGTCGAGTTGCCGGCGGATATCTCCGAGAAAGATCGCCAGGGCATCCTGCGTTCCATTGATCGTTGCACCGTGAAGAAAGTGGTGCAGGCCGGCCCTGAGTTCATCATCGAGGAAGTTGAAAACCTCGACGCCGATGCCCAGGCCTTGTTGATGCCCAACACCACTTGCGAAGCGGGCACTTATATAGCCGGCAAGGACCTGCCGCTGGAGCAGACCATCGCCAACATGTCGGCGATTCTCGCCGGCCTGGGCATGAAGATTGAAATCGCCTCGTGGCGCAATATCGTGCCCAACGTGTGGTCGCTGCATATCCGCGATGCCCATTCGCCGATGTGTTTTACCAACGGCAAGGGCGCGACCAAGGAAGGCGCATTGGCGTCAGCGTTGGGCGAGTTTATCGAGCGGCTCAACTGCAACTTCTTCTATAACGATCAATTCTGGGGTGAAGAACTGGCCAACGCGCCGTTCGTGCATTACCCGGATGAGCGCTGGTTCCAGCCCGGCCCGCAGGATGAGCTGCCGGCGGAAATCCTCGATGCCTACTGCCTCAAGGTCTACAACCGCGACGGCGAGTTGCGCGGTTCGCACCTGTACGACACCAACTCGGGCAACGAGGCGCGCGGTATCGTGTCGCTGCCGTTCGTGCGCCAGTCCGACGGTGAAGTGGTGTACTTCCCGTCCAACCTGATCGAAAACCTCTACCTCAGCAACGGTATGAGCGCTGGCAACACCTTGGCCGAAGCCCAGGTGCAGTGCCTGTCGGAGATCTTCGAGCGGGCAGTGAAGCGCGAAATCATCGAAGGCGAATTCGCCTTGCCGGATGTACCTGCCGACGTGCTGGCCAAGTACCCGGGGATTCTCGCTGGTATCCAGGGCCTGGAAGCCCAGGGTTTCCCGGTGTTGGTCAAGGATGCGTCCCTGGGCGGCGAATTCCCGGTGATGTGCGTGACGCTGATGAACCCGCGTACGGGTGGCGTGTTTGCCTCGTTCGGCGCGCACCCAAGCCTGGAAGTGGCGCTGGAACGCAGCCTTACCGAGCTGCTGCAAGGTCGCAGCTTCGAAGGCTTGAACGATCTGCCCGCGCCGACCTTTGAAGGCCAGGCGGTGACCGAGCCGAACAACTTCGTCGAGCACTTCATCGACTCCAGCGGTGTGGTGTCGTGGCGCTTCTTCAGCGCGCAGTCGGACTACGAGTTTGTCGAATGGGACTTCTCCGGCGAAGGCGCCGACTCCAATGCGCAGGAAGCCGCGACCCTATTCGGCATTCTTGAAGGCATGGGTAAAGAATCCTATATGGCGGTGTACGAACACCTCGGCGCCACCGCCTGCCGCATCCTGGTACCGGACTACTCGGAAATCTACCCGGTGGATGACCTGATCTGGGACAACACCAACAAGGCGCTGTTCTTCCGTGCCGACATCCTCAACCTGCACAGCCTCGACGATGCCGAACTCAACGCCTTGGCCGAGCGCCTGATCGAAAGCGAGCTGGACGATTACACCGACATCACCACCTTGATCGGCATCGAGTTCGACGACAACACGGCCTGGGGCCAGTTGACCATCCTCGAATTGAAGCTGCTGATCTTCCTCGCCTTGCAGCAACATGAGGAAGCCAAGGAATGCGTGGAGATGTTCCTGCAATACAACGACAACACCGCCGACCGTGGCCTGTTCTACCAGGCGATGAATGCGGTGCTGGAGATGGAACTGGACGACGACCTGGAACTGGCGGACTACGAAGCCAACTTCCGCCGGATGTTTGGCGATGAGCGGATGGACGCGGTGATTGGTTCGGTCAATGGCAGCGTGCGGTTTTATGGCCTGACGCCGACCAGCATGAAGCTGGAAGGGCTGGATCGGCATCAGCGCTTGATTGAGAGCTACAAGAAGCTGCATGCGGCGCGGGCCAGCATTACCTCAAGCTAATCCGACCAGAGTGGGAGTTGGGCTTTTCTGTGGGAGCTGGCTTGCCTGCGATAGCATCACCTCGGTTTAACTGAATGACCGAGGTGCCTGCATCGCAGGCAAGCCAGCTCCCACAAAAAGCAGCTCCCACACAAACAATCGCCCAGGCAAACGTTAGATATGTGTCAGGGCCAGCGCCAGGTCCGCCCGCAAATCCTCCACATCCTCAACCCCCACCGACAACCGCACCAACCCGTCGCCAATCCCCAACTGCGCCCGCGTCGCCGCAGGGATGCTGGCATGGGTCATGATCGCCGGGTGCTCGATCAGGCTTTCCACGCCGCCCAGGCTTTCGGCCAGGGCGAACAGCTTCACGTTTTCCAGGAAGCGTGTGGCACCCGCCAGGTCTGTGCGCAAATCCACTGAAATCATCCCGCCAAACCCGCGCATTTGCCGGCAGGCCAGTGCGTGCTGTGGGTGGGAAACCAGGCCAGGGTAGTAAACCCGCGCGACTTGCGGCTGTTGCTCCAGCCAGGTGGCCAGGTCGAGTGCGTTGCTGCAATGGCGCTCCATGCGCAGGGCCAGGGTTTTCACACCGCGCAGGGTGAGGAAGGCGTCGAACGGCCCGGCGATGGCACCCACGGAGTTCTGCAGGAAACCCACGCGTTCCGCCAGTTCAGGGTTGTCGCCAACCACGGCAATGCCACCAATCACATCCGAGTGACCGTTGAGGTACTTGGTGGTGGAATGCACCACCACGTCAAACCCCTGCTCCAGCGGCCGTTGAATCCACGGGCTGGCGAAGGTGTTGTCGGCCACGCAGATAATCCCCCGCGCCCGGCAGATACGCGCAATGGCACTGAGGTCGGTGAGGCTGAGCAATGGGTTGCTGGGCGTCTCGACCCAGACCATGCGTGTTTCGTTCTGCAATGCGGCTTCGAACGCCGACACATCGCTCAAATCCACAAAGCTGAAACGGTGCCCGGCGCTGCGTTGGCGCACCTTGTCGAACAGGCGGAAGGTGCCGCCATACAAGTCATTGCCGGAGACGATATGGGCGCCGGCGTCCAGCAACTCCAGCACCGTGGAAATCGCCGCCAGCCCGGAGGCGAAGGCAAACGCCTGGGTGCCACCTTCCAGATCCGCCACGCAACGCTCCAGGGCAAACCGCGTGGGGTTGTGGGAGCGCCCGTAATCAAAGCCCTTGTGCACGCCGGGGCTGTCTTGCAGGTAGGTGGAGTTGGCGTAGATCGGCGGCATCAGCGCGCCCGTGGTCGGGTCGGGGCTTTGCCCGGCATGGATCACACGGGTGGCAAACGCGCTTTTATCGGGCTGGCTCATGCAAGGGATCTCCGCAGGTGGTTGAGTAGGTCGACGCGGGTTATCAGGCCATGGAAGCCGGACGCGTCGGCAATGATTGCGACCAGGCCACGATCCAGTTCTTGCTGGAGTTCGGCGAGGCTGGCACTGGGGGGCAGGGTTTCAAGGCGAGCAGTCATGGCGCTGGCAACCACCATGGTGAAATCCGCAGCGTCATGGTGCAGGCCCAGCAGGATGTCGGATTCGTCGATTACACCCACCAGTTGCTTGCCGTCCACCAGCACCGGCAGTTGGGAGACATCGGCCAGGCGCATGCGCTGGAAGGCGGTGAGCAAGGTGTCATCGGGGCTTACGCTGATTACGCGGCCGTCTTCGAAGCGGCGGGCGATCAGGTCGCGCAGGTCGCCGTAGTGCTTGTACTGCAGCAGGCCTGCGTCGTTCATCCATTGGTCGTTGTAGACCTTCGACAGGTAGCGCGTGCCGGTGTCGCAGACAAAGGTGACCACGCGCTTGGGCGCGGTCTGTTCGCGGCAGTAGCGCAAGGCGGCGGCAAACAGGGTGCCGGTGGACGAGCCACCGAGAATGCCCTCGGCCTTGAGCAACTGGCGGGCGTGGTCGAAGCTTTCTTCATCGCTGATGGAGTAGGCGTGGCGCACGCTGGACAGGTCGGCAATCGAGGGGATGAAGTCTTCGCCAATGCCTTCCACGGCCCACGACCCGGGTGTTGGCAGGGTGCCGCTGCGGCTGTATTCGGCCATCACCGAGCCCACCGGATCGGCCAGCACCATCGCCAGTTCTGGTTGCACGCGCTTGAAGAAGCGGGTCAGGCCGGTGAGGGTGCCAGCCGAGCCGACGCCCACCACGATCGCGTCCAGGTCGTGCTCCGTTTGCGCCCAGATCTCCGGGGCGGTGCCGGTCTCGTGGGCCAGGGGGTTGGCGGGGTTGTTGAACTGGTCGGCAAAGAAGGAACCGGCGATGCCCTTGGCCAGGCGCGCGGCGACGTCCTGGTAATACTCGGGATGGCCCTTGCCCACGTCTGAGCGGGTGATATGCACTTCGGCGCCCATGGCCTTGAGGTGCAGCACCTTTTCCGTGGACATCTTGTCGGGCACCACCAGCACCACGCGGTAGCCCTTGGCCCGGCCCACCAACGCCAGGCCCAGGCCGGTGTTGCCAGCGGTGGCTTCAATGATGGTGCCGCCGGGGCGCAGGCGGCCGTCGCGTTCGGCGGCGTCGATCATGGCCAGGCCGATGCGGTCCTTGATCGAGCCGCCAGGGTTCTGGGATTCAAGCTTGAGAAACAGCGTGCAGGGGCCGGTGTCGAAGCGACTGACCCGGACCAGCGGCGTGTTGCCGATCAGTTCGAGCACGGCGGGGCGGGAGAGGCTGGGCATGGTGTCACCTGTTACGGAGCGCGTAGGTCGGACAACAAAGTGCAAGGCGTGCCTTGGACCATAGGCCGGGATCGCAGCACTCGCCAGCGGCAAGGCGGTTGCCTGTCCGTTATTGGCGCATCACCTGTTCCATGACCTCGGCCTGCCACTCAAAGTAAGGGTTGAAGGTCAGCCGTGCATGCACCTTGTCCGGTTCGCGATAGCCCCAGGCCGAATACCACACGGGCTTGCCGGCGAGGCAGTGTTGCAGGCCTTCATCCGTCTGGCCGTTCCAGCACTCTGGCTGTTGGCCCTGGCGGCCGTATTGCGGGTTGCCCGGGGCGAACAGCACGCCCATATGGGAAAACTGGCTGATGCGCTCGGCCGGCAAGTGGTCACTGCGCACCAGGATGCGCGGCGATTGCTGCGGGGCTGGCAGCTCGCCGTACCAGATCAGCCGCGAGGCAGGGTGGGGGAAGCGCTCGGTAAACGCCTCCCTCACGAACTGCACGTCCACCACCGAGTCGTGGGCGGCACTGACGAGCAGCACCGGGCGGTCAAACGTAGCGGCGGCCAACTTGTCGCGCACCGCTGTGCTGGTGCGATAGAACTGCGCAAAACCGTTGGTGGGGATGTTCTGGTACCGCAGTGGCGACTGCAACTGCCGTGGGCCTTCGGGGTCGCGTAGCCAGGGTTTGACGTAAGTCAGCCACGGCAGCATCCAGATAAAGCGGTTTCGCGCCTTGAACGCCGGCGAAAACATCAGCAGGCCGGCGATGCCTGGATCGTCCATGGCGTATTCCAGCACCAGGTTGGCACCGGTGGAAAAACCGCCCAGGTAGACCCGGTCAACATCCTGGCGCAACAGTGCCACTTGCTGCGCCACCGTTCTGCGCCAGTCGTCGATATCGACCTCCAGCATGTCGTAGGGCTGCGTGCCATGCCCGGGCAACAGCAGCGTGCGCACCCGATAACCCCGTGACGCCAATTCAGCGCCAATATCGCTGAACGAACCCGGCGAATCCCCCAGGCCATGTACCAACAGGACGCCGTGGCCATTGGGGTTTTGCGCGAGCCATTCGCGCGGCGCATTCCAGTCCAGTTCCAGCCCATGGTCGGGTTTTTGGAAGCGCCGTTCACGCTCAAGGATCGCCAGCGTTTGCTGGCGGTATTGTTCGAAACTGGCAGGGCTGGGCGCGTTCAGCGCCGTGGAGCGGTCGGCGCAACCCACCAGGCTGAGCAGCACCAGCAAACGCAGTAAGTTCATCGCATATCCCCAAGCGGTGCAGAATGCAGCCGACCTTACGCGGCTGTCCGGCTGCGATCCAGCCGGCAAACGCCCCAACGGCAAGGGAAAATATAACGATTGGTAACCGGCGCAGCGCATGCTGAATCATGCTGTAGGTGGCTTCCTACAACTGCTTGAGTCGGGCGATAACCCTGTCACTGGCACGCTGCATCGGCGCCCGCAGCTCACTGCCGATCAAGCCTTCCAGGGCGAGTGCGGCTTTCACCGGCGCGGGATTGGGCTCGATAAACATCGCGTTTATCAGTGGCAGCAACTGGAAAAACGTCGCCCGCGCCTCCGCCAACTGGTTATCCCGCACCTGGCGCCACAGCGCCACGAACTGTTCTGTCTGCACATGGGCCGACGCCGCAATCGCGCCACTGGCGCCCAGGCACAGCGCGTTGAAGATCTGCTGGTCTTCGCCGCACAACACGTCCACCTTGCCGCTGGCCAACAGGGCCAGGGTATTGCCCAGGTTGCCGCCGCAATCCTTGATGGCCTGGATGCGCGGATGGCTGACGATGGTCAGCAAGGTCGCCTGCTCGAAGGTCACGCCGGTGCGGTAGGGAATGTCATAGAGGATGACCGGCACACTGGAAGCATCGGCCACCGTGCGGAAGAACGCTTCCAGCCCGGCCTGGGATGGGCGGATATAACTCGGTGCCGGCACCAGCAATCCGGCGACCGGGCGCTTGAGGACTTCCGCCTGGAACTGCAGCAGTTCAATCTGGTTGTTGCCCGCCAGGCCCATCACCACACGCTGCGCAGGAACTTGCTGCAACACCGCATCCAGCACCGCCAGTTGTTCTGGCCGGCTCAGCGATGCTGCTTCGCCCGTGGTGGTGCACACCATGATCCCGGCCACGTGTTTTTCCAGCAGGTGACCGACCAGCCGTTGCAGGCCGCCAAAGTCGATGGCACCGTCCTGGAACGGCGTGACCACGGGAACCCAGATACCTTGAAACGCTGACATGCACTTTCTCCTGATGATTGACCGATCAAGTCACCGTCAGAAGGGCAGAGGGAATTGTGCAAGGGGGGGAGACCGTCGCGCTCAATGTCCTGTCAGCTCATCTGACGGGACAGCGCGCCCCGGTCACATGAGCGACTGTTTCTTCGATTTGAGGGCGTGCGCCACGCAACCTTGCGCCTTGGCAATCGAGCCAATGACGGAAAGGTTGAACAGCGACTTAGCAGACATGAATTGTCACACCCTGAATGAGATGGCCATCTTCAGGGGATGTGAGCGAATGTGTCAAGCCCCGGCGACGGCGGCTTCGATGGCCGCGATATCAATCCTGGTCATGGTCATCATCGCATCGAACGCGCGCTTGGCGGCAGCCGGGTCGGGATGGGTGATGGCAGCGGTCAAGGCCCGTGGCGTGATCTGCCATGACAGCCCCCACTTGTCCTTGCACCAACCGCAGGCGCTGGCCTGCCCGCCGTGGTCGATGATGGCGTGCCAATAGCGGTCCGTTTCGGCCTGGTCATCGGTGGCCACCTGGAACGAAAACGCCTCGCTGTGGGGAAACGCCGGGCCGCCGTTCAACCCAAGGCAGGGAATGCCCATGACGATGAACTCGACGGTCAACACATCGCCTTGCCGGCCCGACGGGTAGTCACCAGGGGCAAGGTGCGTGGCGACTACGCGGCTGTTCGGGAAGGTCTTGGCGTAGAAGGTGGCGGCGTCCAGGGCGGTGCCGTTGTACCAGAGGCAGAGCGTGGCTTTGCTGGGCATGGCGGGTCTCCACGGGAAATGGCTGTGTGAAGTCTAGACAATGCCCCGTGTTCGCTCCTTTAAAAACGCTCGTCCAGGATGGCTGGCAAGGTGATCTCCTTGACGAAGCTGGCCGAAGACAGGCTCAACGCCATGCGCACCACCTGCACCACGTCGTGCACGGGAATCGAGTGGCCTGCGTCACGCTGCTCGGCCAGCGAACGCGGGGTGCTTAAAGGGTCTTCGGTATTCAGGTAGCCCAGGTTCAGGCACGTCACGCCCAGCCGCTGCTGGCGATAGCCCTCACGCAAGGCGTCGGCGATACCGCGCAGGGCGAACTTGGAGGCACCAAAGGTCACTTCCGGGCGGCCACTTTGCGGCAGGCCGGAGGTCGAGCCGGTGAGGATGATCCTGGGGTTGGCGCTGTTGAGCAGCACCGGCAACAGCCGCTTGATTAGCAACAGCGTCGACGTGATGTTGCAGGTCACAATGGCTTCGATCTGGCTGTCGTCGTCTGTCAGAAAGTTGTACGCCGGGTCGAAGGCAAATTCTTCCCAGATGCCCAGGTTGTAGATCAGCGTATCCAGCCCGCCTTCCGCGACCGCCGCAGCGATGACCTGCGCGGCTGCGGCGGGTTCGGCCAGGTTGGCCTCGACCCAGTGCACGCTGACGCCAGCCTTGTGGTCCAGGTGTTCGGGTTGGCTGCGGGACACGCCGATCAGCGTATCGCCGGGCTCGCCGAGGCCTTCCATGAAGGCTTTGCCCAAGCCTTTGCTGGCGCCGATCACGAGGGTTTTCATGGGTTGTCTCCTTGACTGGGGGGCTGCTCGTTGTGTTCAGCGGCTGATTCTGGCGCAAGGCTGCGGTGTCAGCCAAGCTCCGCGTTGCCCTCGTTCGCCCACATC
This sequence comes from Pseudomonas sp. 18.1.10, assembly GCF_024655625.1. Classification (NCBI taxonomy): domain Bacteria; kingdom Pseudomonadati; phylum Pseudomonadota; class Gammaproteobacteria; order Pseudomonadales; family Pseudomonadaceae; genus Pseudomonas; species Pseudomonas sp. 18.1.10. The sequence continues at coordinate 16,080 of NZ_JANLGL010000043.1, read as the reverse complement.
GTCCCAGGCTCTGCCGCAGCAGGGTCGATGTGTCGAACCCTTGCATCCCGTCAGAAACTGTACTTAGCCGTGACCGTAAAGTTACGCGGGTCGCCGTACACATCATACGGGCTCCACGTGGAGTTGCTGGCGATCCCCTGATAGTACTTTTTGTCGAACACGTTGTTGATGTTCAGCTGGGTGTCGAGGTGTTTATTGACCTGATACCCGGCCATCAGTCCCACCAAGGCATAGGCCTCTTGCTCGATCTGGAAGTTGCCGAACACATTGCGGCCCTTGTTGTAGGTGCTGCTCTGGCGGTAGAGGTTGGCGCCGATCCGCCAGCGGTTCAGCTCGCCTTGCAGGCGATAGGTGGTGCTGGCCTTGAACATGTGGCGCGGTACGTCAGTGTCGAACAGGGTGCCTTCCTTGGCGGCGACGGCATCTTTTTCGTACTTGGCCTGGGCGAAGGTATAGCCGGCGCCCACTTGCCAGTTCGGGGTCAGTGCGCCGTTGATCTCCAGCTCTACGCCCTGGCTGCGCACTTTGCCCGCGGCCTCGTAGCAACCGTAGGCGCCGACCGGGATGAATGTGCAGGTTGTGGCGTCCGCCACTTCTGCCGCGCGGTTGAGCTGGTCGATCTGGAACACCGAGGCGCTGGCATTCAGTGCGCCGCCAAAGTATTCGCCCTTGATGCCCACTTCGTAGTTTTCCCCGGTGATGGGCTTGATTCCGCCACCGTCGCCGTTCTTTTCGGTCTGGGGCTGGAAGATGTCGGTGTAGCTGGCGTACACCGAATGGTTGTCGTCCAGCTCGTAGATGACACCGGCATACCGGGTGAGGTGACGCACCTCGCGGGTTTTGCCCGAGGTGTAGTACTGGTCGTTGATCTGGTCGTAGATGGAGGTCGCGTCGTACCAGTCCAGGCGGGCGCCGAGGATGACTTTCAGCGGGTCGGCGAGGTTCCAGCGGGTGGTGACGTAGAGCCCTTCCTGATCGACTTTCTCGCTGAGGGTGTACACGTCCGGCACGCTCGGCCGCGCCAGGCCGTTGGGATTGAAGCGGTTGATGTCAATGTTGTTGACGAACACCGTGCCGCCAACGGCCTCGGTCTTGAGTTGGCGCTTGCTGGCGCCCACCACCAGTTCATGCTGACGGCCGAGGAGGGCGAAGGGTCCGCTGGCGAAGAAGTCGTAGGTGGACTGGTCGAAGTCGCGGCCCTGGTTGAATACGCGTTGGCGGTAGGTGGCGTCGTTGTTACGTTCCAGCACAGCGCCCATCATCTTGAACTCGGACCAGTTTTTCGACGCGCCCAGGTGCAGGCGCCAGTCGTTGTCGAAGCGCTGGTCAAGTTCGGCAAACAAGGTCTTGTTGTCGATGTCCTGGTGCGACCAGCTGTAGCCGAAGGTCTTTGAACGCGAAAAGTCCATGTGGCTGCCATGGGGGCTCACCGGCAAGCCGCCCCAGTTGATGTTGTTATTGTCATTCTGATCGGAGGCACCGACGGTCAGGGTGATGCTGTCGCTCAGGTCGAACTCGCTGACGCCGTAGAACACGCCACGTTCGCGGCCGGCGTAATCCTGGTAGCTGTCCTTGTCGTGGTAGGCGCCGACAAAACGGCCGCGCAGGGTGCCGCTGTCGTTGACCGGGCCGCTGACGTCCAGTTCACTGCGGTAGTTGTCCCAACTGCCGGCGCTGGCGGTGATGCTCGCCTGGAAAGCCTGGGTGGGACGCTTGCGCACCATGTTGATGGCGGCCGAGGGGTTGCCGGCGCCTTGCATCATGCCGGTGGCGCCGCGTACCACTTCGACACGGTCGTAGGGGGCGAGGTCGGCGGTGGCGACCCAGTCGGCGTTGTAGGTGGTGGGCAGGCCGTCGAACATCAGGTTGGTGATGGGAAAACCACGGGCGAAGAACTCGCTATTGGCCGGCCGTGCAGCGGCCAAGCGTAGCCCGGGGGTGGCCTGGACCACATCGTCGAGGCTGCGCATGCCTTGGTCGTCCATGCGTTGACGGGTAATCACGGTGACCGACTGCGGCGTTTCCCGTAGGGACAATGGCAGCTTGGTTGCGGTCTGCATGGCGCCGGTGGTGTAGGAGCTGCTGTTTTCGGTCGTAGCCCCGAGGTTCAGGCCGCTGATGTTGGTGGCGCCCAATTCAAGCGCTCCGGTGTCGCCGCCGCGTGGCACCAGCAGGTAGTTGCCGCTGGCACTGCGCATAACGCTCAGGTTGCTGTCATTCAACAGGCGGCTGAGACCTTCGTGTACGTCGTAGTCTCCGCGCAGTGCCGGCGCGCGCTTGCCTTGCACCAGCGCCGGGTCGAAGGGCAAGGTGATCCCGGCCGCCTGGGCGAAACTGTTGAGCGACTCCTCCAGTGGACCGGCGGCCAATTCGTAATGACGACTGTCCGCCTGGGCGGCCTGCACCGCAACGCTGGCCAGTAGGATGCCCTGGAGGGCAAGTGCAAGGGCACTGCGCGACAGCGACCGAGGGGGAATCAAAGCAGAGGACATGAACGACGAGCTCCTTTCGAATAACAGGGGGTATGTCCTGTTTGTCGAAGGACGGGGCAAAACCCGTAAATATTTTGCGATTATTTCTCGTCTGGCTCAACGGGCGATCACGCGGGTCCAGAGCGGCGTAAAGCGTTCGACACGTACCGGTAGCGAATCGCTCAGGGCGCTCAACGCGCGGTCGATGTCATCCAGCTGGAAGACCCCCGACACCTCCAGTTGCGCGACGGCGGGATCGCAGCGCAACCAGCCGTGACGGTAACGCGCCAATTCGGCGGTCAGTTCGCCCAGGTGCATGCGCTTGGCTACCAGTTGCCCGCGGGTCCAGGCGCTGGCGTTGAGGGTGCTGGCCTCGACGCGTTGGCTGCCGTCGAGATTGATCAGGTATTCCTCACCGGCGGCAATCAGGATCGGATCGCCCTTGCTGTGAATGGCCACCACGCCGTCCTCGACCCGAACCCGGGTGCCGCGTTCTTCATCACGCACGCCGAAGGCGGTGCCGATGGCCTGCAGCCGCGCGTGCCGGGTGCTGACCCAGAAACTGCGACGCCCATCAGGTGCGGCGCCGTCCTTACCGGTATCGACAAATATTTCACCGCGCCGCAGGTTGATCAGCCGTCGCTGGGCAGTGAATTCGACGTCGACCGAACTGGCGGTGTTCAGTTGCAGGCGCGTGCCATCCTGCAGCAGGAACTGACGCCGTTCGCCCACCCCGGTGGCATAGTCCGCGCCCCAGGGCAGCTGCGTGCTGTCACGCAGTTGCCAGCCGGTGGCCCCGGTGATGAGCAATCCCATCCCCAGCAATTTGAGCGCGTGGCGCCGGCTGTGATGGCCGCTGTGCAAGCGCTCCAACGTATCCAGCGCCACTGTGCCCGGCAGCGCGGCCAGCCCTTGGAAGGCCGCGTCGCTTTTTTGCAGCGCTTGCCAGGCTGTTTCATGCAGCCCATCGGCTTGGCGCCAACGAAGGCAAGCCTCTAGGGTTTGAGGGTTTGAGCCGTCGGATTCGATCCGCACCCGCCAACCGATGGCTTGGTCGAGCACGGTATCGGGCAATGGTTGCGTGCTCATCGTTGAGCCAGATAGCAATGGCGAATGGCACAGGCCATGTACTTCTCCACCGACCCGAGGCTCACCGCCAAGCGCACGGCGATCTCCTTGTAGCTGAGGCCCTCCAGGCGCGACAGCAAAAAGGCCATGCGCACCTTGGGGCGCAGGCCATCGAGCAACGCGTCCACGCGTGCCAGGGTTTCCAGCAGGATCAACTGTGATTCCGGCGACGGCACCTCAGCCTCCGGCAGGTGAGCAATGGCCTCAAGATAAGCCCGCTCGACCCGCTGCCGGCGCACCCGATCCACCAACAAGCCATGGGCCACCGTACTCAACCAGGCCCGTGGCTGGCGCAACTCCTGCAACCGCTCTGGCTTGCCGAGGATGTGCACAAACGTATCCTGGGCCAGGTCGGCGGCGCTGTCACCGTGGTGCAGCCGCCTGCGCAACCAGCCTAGCAACCAGGCGTGATGATCGATGTACAACGCGCGAATATCGGCGTGCGGGGCTGGGGGCGTGGATGACGACGACACAGAAAGCCTCTGCAAGAACACAGTGCATTTGAGAATTCATCGCATCCTAGTGTCTGCAAGCCGTGGTCAGCAAGTAAAGACTGTGTTTATTCCTGGCTTATGCCCGCCGCGCCATCAACAACACCGTCGCTGCCGCCGACAACAACCCCGCGCAACACCGATTGAATATCCGCTTGCCACGCGGCTCGGCAAACCAGCGGCGCATGTGCAGGCCCATGTAGGCATAGGCGCTGATGGCGATCCATTCCAGTACCAGGAACATCGCGCCCAGCACGGCGAATTGCGGGGTGATGGGTTGGCCGGGAACGACGAATTGCGGGAGGAAGGCGGTGAAGATGAGGATGGCTTTTGGATTGCCTGCCGCCACCAAAAACTCTTGCCGCGCCAACGCCCACAAACCTACCTTCGCCGTCGCCGCTTCCGACTCCCCCTGTGGATTCGCCCGCCACAACTGGAACGCCAGGTAAAACAGGTACGCCGCCCCCAGGATCTTGATCCCGTAGAACAACAACTCCGAAGTTTGCAGCACCACCGCGAGGCCGGCAGAGGCGAGGGCGATCATGCCGGCGAACGCCAGCAGGCGGCCGATGCCGGCCAGGCAGGAGGTGCGGTAGCCGTAGCGGGTCGAGTTGCTTACGGACAATAGGTTGTTGGGGCCGGGCGCCATGTTCAGGGCGAAGCAGGCGGGGAGGAAAAGAGCGAGGGTGGCGAGGTCCATGGCGGCTCCGGGTTCGCAATGCGGGGAGGTGGGAGAGTAATGGGCTGCGCAGTACTTGGGCAACTTTGGCGGTTACGGTGCCTCTGCGTCATGCGCAAGGGGAGCGCTGACAGTGATGCGAAGTTGGAATAAATACAGGTACGTTTGGATTGCATCGGCGAGTCAAAAACATGCAATTGACAAGGTGCATGTATTATTTTTAATAACAGGCGGCAAAACTAAAAGGGCTGAGCTATATATAAATTATCTCGCTAACGCATAGCCGTTTTGACGTAGCTAACGTCTGGATTGCTGGCGCAGATCATGATGATCTTTGTGTGTCCAGGCGGCGTGGGAGATAGGCATGATACTTAAAACTCAAGGAATTTTAGTTGTTGTCAGTTGCGCACTCGCGTCATGCGGAATAATGGCGCCAAAAAACTCACTCGAGCGTGTGGCGAAAGATTGGAGCATGACCGTGCGGGCGAGTCAGGTGATGCCGGTCTATCCATTGGATGAAGATCTTCGGCCTGGCGATGTATTTATATCGAAAAACGATATAGCCACCGAAATCGAGACCTGGGAGTCAAAGGGTCTTTTACCGCTGGTCAATCGCTACGATAGGATTGCTATAGCGAAAGTCGAGTACGACAACCTGTATGTCAATGGATTTGCAACAACAGAGGCAGCCTCTTTTCATCGGGCGCCGAACACGGCGTTTCCTAGTTATACGTTTTCCGTGGATAAACGCGGGTCACTCGGTTTGGCTATTCCACTTAATTCAGTCCCCGTTGCACTTTCAGTGGCCGGTGCACAAAGCGCAACAGGGTCTGTTGTGTTCAAGGGCGCCTCCAATCAAGGGCTTACCGATAAAGCGATGAATCGGCTCATAGGGAAATGGGCAACGGACAATAAAAGTGATCTTGGTACGCTCGCGAAAAACAACCCGGGCCCGACGATTCTCAGGGTAATCAGTCGTGTGTACAGCATTAAAGGCGCCACCGTGTCGTTGACCTTCGCTGATACCTCAGGCACTGACGTTCGGGCCGGGGCAGAGGTCAATGCGCCAGAACTGTTGAGCGCGTCTGAAGAGTCCTATAAGGCATTGATTACCCAGCTCAACAAGCAGATCGAGTTGAAGAAAGGCGCGGTAGTGCCTGATACCCCGGCGGTGCCGGCTGCCGGTGAGGCGGAAAGTACCGATCCTGATATTGCAGCGTTGCAGGCGGATATAGCGACGCTCAATAAGTTAAGAACTCAGCAGCAATTGGGCAATATCAGACGACAAATGGCCAACTTGGAGTCTGAGCAGAAATATGGCGGATATGTGCTGCCGGGCGCTTCGTTCAAATTGGCATCACGCACTGCGCGCGGTGTGACAATGGATGAGACCTTTCCCAAACCCTTGGCCATCGGCTATCTCGCCAGGGAGTACTTGATACTGCCAAGTGGGGCGATCCAGGAAGTGGGGAGTGTTGAAGAGTTGATTGAAAATCCTACGTTGTATAAGAACATGCGTCAGAAAGCTACCGAACTGTCGAGAATAGTGCCAGTCACGCCTCCATCAGACTCCGGTTCCCACGCCAGCCCGTTCCCGAAAAAATAAGGAGATAAATCATGGTTTTTGGAAAAGATAATGATGTTGTATGCAATCTCGTCTCTTTAGAGGAGACGAGCGAGGACTATGCTTTTTTTGAATCGTTGATCGCTGCAGGAGAAGCCCGTCACTGGGAATCGAAAGTGTTCTGGGGTGATCCAGATCAAACGCATAAAGTGCTGGTGCTTTGCAGGACTGTTGGTACTGCTCGAAAGGTTAAAGTATTGACTAATATTTCTACGGATTTATTGGACTTGAGAAAAGAGCAGGCGAACAGCGCAGGTTATACATTTTTTACGACGGGTGTGGGAGAGCGGAATTTGATGGTTTACTACTGATGTATCGTTTGATCTCTAGGAATACTAGTGAGCCCACAGCGTTTGTGTCTATGTGGGGGGGCATGTTTACGCTGGTGCATTAAAGCCTGTCACCACCGCTTGTGAAGAACGTTTACGCGCGCCACTCGGAGGAGGTTTTTCATCGGTGCGCTCGAGGCGCTCAATTAAGGTAGCTAAGAAAGCTAGCTATGTGCTAATTTCGCGCCTCCCCAAACGACCAGAGCCCCCCATGAAGCCCCCCAAATCCCCCGCCGACGACCCGCGCACCCTGCAAATCGCCAGCGATCCCGTTGGCCAGCAGTTGCAACAGATCGCCATCCTGACGCGCAAATCCGCCAGCCACCTAGGGGCGGCGCTGGGCATTAACCAGACCGACATGGCCGCGCTGGAGCACTTGATAACCGACGGCCCGCTGCCGCCGACCGAGCTTGCCGCGCGCCTTTCGGTGACCACCGCCGGCATCACCCAGGTCATCGACCGGCTGGAGCGCGCGGGGCATGTGGTCCGCGAGCGGCAGCTGGAGGACAAGCGCCGGGTATTGGTGTGTCCACTGCCGGCGTCGGTGGCGCAGGCGTATCGGCATATTGCGCCGATGCTCGGCGGGCTGAGCACGGTACTCGGCGCGCTGGAAGGCCAGGATCGTGCGGTGGTCGAGGGGTTTCTCGGGCAGGTGATCGAGGTTTACCGCAACACGTTGCCGGGGAGCGCTCATGACCGCTAAAACCGTATTGATAAGCGGGGCCAGCATCGCCGGCCCCGCGTTGGCGTATTGGCTGGCCCGGCAGGGCATGGACGTGACGGTGGTCGAAAAGGCGCCGGCGTTTCGCGATGGCGGGCAAACCATCGACGTGCGTGGGGCAGGGCGGGTGGTCGTGCAGCGTATGGGGTTGGAGGCACTGATTCGGGCCAATAGCACCCAGGAACAAGGCATCGCCTTTGTTGACCAAGCCAACCGCACCCAGGCGTTCATTGGTGTAAACGCCTTCGACGGCGACGGCCCGATCGCCGAGCTGGAAATCCTGCGCGGCGAACTCGCCAAGTTGCTGATCCAGCAGAGCGAGGATCGGGTCACGTACCGCTTCGGTGACAGCATCAACGCCCTGGAAGACGATGGCGACCAGGTGCACGTGCGCTTCGAGCAGGGCGCTGAGCAGGTTTACGACCTGGTCATCATTGCCGAAGGGATTGGTTCCGCGACACGCAATCAAGTGTTCGGCAACGAAGTCGAGCGCCGCTCCCTGGATCTCTACACCGCGTATTTCACCGTGCCGCGCGAGGCCAGCGATGGCCAGGTGATGCGCTGGCACAACCTGCCCGGTGGCCGGTGTATCTGTTTGCGCCCGGACAACCTGGGCACCACACGCGCCTTCTTGTCGTTCCAGCAAGCGCCCAACGGTTACGAAAAGCTCCCCAGGGACGCACAAGTCGCGTTGCTCAAGCGCGTGTTCGCCGATGCCGGTTGGGAGGCGCCCCGCGTACTTGCTGCGCTGGATGATGCCAGCGATCTTTATCTGGACGCGGTGGTGCAGGTCAAGATGCCGCGCTGGTCCAAGGGTCGCATTGCGTTGGTGGGGGACGCCGCCTATTGCGCATCGCCCATCAGCGGCATGGGCACCAGCCTGGGGTTGTGTGGCGCTTATGTACTGGCCGGTGAGCTCGGGCGTAACGCCGACCACCGACAGGCCTTTACGGCCTATGAAAAGCTGATGCGGCCTTACGTCAAGCAGGCGCAGAGCGTCCCCAAGTTCGCCCCTCGGCTGGCATCGCCGCACTCGCGCGTGGGGATCGCCCTCGGTCACGCGGTGTTGCGGCTGGCCACCACGCCGGGGTTCAAAACCCTGTTCGGCAAGCTCCTGTCGCCGAAAGCCGACGCCATTGAGTTGCCGCGCTATGACGAGGCCCGTATTACCAAAATCCCCTAGACCTTAACAAAGGATTACATCGCTATAGGCGTTCGCCCCGTATGGTCTGTGCCTCCTGGCACAACCTGGCGAACAGCCCATGCAACCCAGCAGCACGCGTGTAAATCCTGACCTCATCAACATCCGCCGGCTCTTTGCCACGCCTTTGGCAAGCCTCCAGCACCCCGACGCAGAATGGCTCAATGCTGAGCTGAAGACGCTCATCACTACCCGCATGGCGCAAGACCTCGGCGGCACCCAGTGCAGCAACGATGGCGGTTGGCAATCCGCCCACGACTTCGCGCAGTGGGGCGGCGAGGCCTGTGATGCATTGGTGGCCTTTGCCAGGGAATTCGCCAATCAACTGACCGCCGTTCACCACGCACAACACGGCTTCACCGAGCCCGCATTCGAATGGACGCTCAACGCCTGGGCCAACGTGAACAAGGCCGGCCACAGCAACGCCTTGCATGGCCATCCTGGCGCATTCTGGTCCGGCGTTTACTGGGTCGATGCAGGCGGCCGGGAAGAGGACGCCAGCGTTGGCGGCGACCTGGAGTTCATCGACCCCCGGGGGATGGTGGCTTCGACCTACAACCCCGCGCTGCGCATGCGCGTGGAAGATTGCCTGACGGCGGGATTCAGCAGCACCTGCTCGGCCACCAGCGGCACCTTCGTGATGTTTCCGTCCTGGCTGATGCATGCCGTGCGGCGTTTTGAAGGGACCCGGCCACGGATGTCCATCGCGTTTAACTTCGGTGTGTGAACGGGTTTATGTGATTTTGGTATCAGTGCTATGTGATTTAGCCGGTTTATCCATCAATGCGTGAACGGTAGTTTGCTCTTCAAGCCAATACGGAGCACTGACCTGATGCGCACCACACTGAAAAGCACCTTCATGGCCGCGATGATCGGCATGTCCGGCGCCGAACTGCAGGCAGCGGACTACACGCAAAACCCCTTCACCCTGACGTACACCGGTGCGCTGACAAAAAACGAGCCCGGCAAGGTCAACATCCACCCGGTGAGCTACAAGCTCAATGGCCTCGACATCGCTGCCAACGTCTACACCCCGGCAAACTATGACGCGAAGCACAAATACCCGGTGGTGGTCGTCGCCCACCCCAATGGCGGCGTAAAAGAGCAAGTCGCCGGCCTGTATGCCCAGCGCATGGCCGACCAGGGCTACATCACGATCACCGCCGATGCGGCTTATCAGGGCGCCAGTGGCGGCGAGCCGCGTAACGTCGATAAACCGGCCCATCGCATTGAAGACATCCATGGCATGGCCGACTTTATCGCCAACTATCCCGGCGCCGACGCCACGCGTTTGGGCCTGCTGGGCATCTGCGGTGGCGGCGGGTATTCCCTGGCGGCGGCGCGCACCGACAAGCGCTTCGCCGCGATTGCCACGGTGAGTATGTTCAACTCCGGCCTGGTGCGCCGCAATGGCTATCAGGACTCGCAAGTCGCGACGATCCAGGAGCGCCTGCAACAAGCGTCCGCCGCCCGCGCGCAAGAAGCGGCTGGCGGCGCGGTGGTGTACACCGGCGACGTCAAGCTGACCGATGAACAAGTCGCCAAGCTGCCGTTCGATCTGTATCGCCAGGGTTTTGAGTATTACGGCAAGACCCACGCGCACCCTAATTCCACCTTCAAATACACCTTGAGCAGCCTGCTGGACCTGATGAGTTTCGATGCCACCGACCAGATCGAACTGATCGACAAGCCGCTGCTGATGATCGCCGGCAGCCAGGCCGACAGCCTCTACATGACCGAGCAGGCGTTCGCCAAGGCTACGGGCACCCAGGACAAGCAGTTGTTCAAGATCGAGGGCGCCACGCACATCGAAACCTATTGGGTGCCTGCGTATGTGGACAGCGCCATCGCCCAACTGACGGCGTTCTACGCCCGCACGCTGTGAGGAACCCGGCATGAAAAACACGCTTTTAGGCATTGCGATGTGCGCCACGGCGCCGTTTGCCGCGGGCGCGGACAGCGTCAGCGAGTCACAGCAGATCCGCCGCGCCAACAGCCAGGCGCCGATGGTGGGGCCCGAGGATTATTTTTCCGGGAAGGTGCGGGTTGATCCACTGTTTCCGGCGTCTGACGAGGTCAATGCATCCGGTGCCTACGTCAGCTTTGAAGCGGGCGCACGGTCGGCCTGGCACACCCACCCGGCGGGCCAGCGGCTGGTGGTGATGTCGGGCGTTGGCTTGACCCAGGAGTGGGGCAAGCCGGTGCAGCGCATCCTGCCGGGGGATGTGATCGTCTGCCCGCCGGGCGTCAAGCACTGGCACGGCGCGGCGCCGAATAGCGCGATGATGCACCTCGCGGTAACCGGAACGGTTGACGGCAAAAACGTCGAGTGGCTGGAAAAAGTCACCGACGCCGAATACCTCGCGCCGCAGCCCAAACGGGCCACCGGCAGCGCGCTCTCAGCCAAACAACAGGCCATCCCGCTGATTGCCGCCGCGATGGCAACCAGCAATCTGTCCGGCCTGAACGCGGCGTTGAACCAGGGCCTGAATGCCGGCCTGACGATCAGCGAAACCAAGGAAATCCTTGCGCAGCTTTACGCCTACACCGGCTTCCCTCGCAGCCTCAACGCCCTCGGCGAGCTGTTGCGCGTGGTGGAAGCGCGCAAGCAAGGCGGTATTAAGGATGAGCTAGGACGAGAACCCATCGCGCTGATTCCCGTCGGCGAGCAGTTGCTGACCCTCGGCAAAGCCAACCAGACCCAAATCGCCGGCGCCCCCGTCCAAGGGCCGTTATTCGCGTTCGCCCCGGTCATCAATCAATACCTGCAAGCGCACTTGTTCGGCGACATCTTCGCGCGGGATAACCTCGACTGGCAGAGCCGCGAGCTGGCGACCGTCGCAGCGTTGGCTGTCACCCCCGGCGTCGAGCCGCAACTGCGCTCACATATCGCAGCGAGTTTGCGGGTAGGCCTGAGTGACGCGCAATTGCGTGAAGTGGCGCAGTTATTGGCCGAGCAAGGTGATGTCGCCGCTGCCCAGCGCACCACCGAGGCGCTCGATCAGCACTAAGCGTGATAGCGCAGGGTGTCACGCACCAGGGTAAACGCCGGCGAGCTTTGGCGCCGGCTCGGGTAATACAGGTGGTAGCCCGAAAACGGCTCACACCAGTCCTCCAGCACCCGCACCAGGCGGCCCTGCGCCACATGCTCCAGCACCAGGTTCTCCGGCATGTACGCCAACCCCAAGCCCTGGAGCACCGCCTCCAGGCGCATGGCGATGGTGTTGAACACTAACTGCCCCTCAACCCGCACGTTCAACGCCTGGCCGGCTTTTTCGAATTCCCACGCATACAACCCGCCATGGGTCGGCATGCGTAACGTGATGCAATTGTGCGCCATCAACTCATTGGGAATCACCGGCACCGGGTACCGCGCAAAATACGCCGGCGACCCCACCACCGCCATGCGCATATCCGGGCCGATACGCAGGGCAATCATGTCCTTGGCCACCTGCTCACCGAGGCGCACCCCCGCATCAAACCCTTGCGCGACGATATCGGTGAAACCGTAATCCACGATGATCTCGATATTCAGGTCGGGATGATCCGGCAGCAGCTTGCCGAGCATCGGATGCAACACCGAAATCGCCGCATGCTCCCCGGCCGTGATCCGCAGCTTGCCGGCGGGTTTGTCACGGTACTTGCTGAGCAGCGCTAGCTCGCTGTCGATCTCCTCGAAGCGCGGCGCGATCACCTGCAACAGATGCTCCCCGGCCTGGGTCGCCGACACGCTGCGGGTGGTGCGCGCCAGCAGGCGCACGCCCAGGCGTTCCTCCAACTGGCGCATGGCACGGCTCAACGCCGGTTGTGACATGCCGAGGCGGGCGGCGGCGCGGGTGAAACTGCGCTCCTGGGCGACGATGGAGAAGATGGCCAGTTGGTCGTAACGATCGGCGCTCATTGATACGGCTCTGGTATGAATGGAGCCTGATTATGCCATTGGTGCACTTGCCTGTAGTGAACGGGTTTTGTCACGTAACGGCGGCAGACTGGCTCAACTTGCATTCCCTACCCGAAGAAGGACGACTTCGATGATCCGTAGCGCATTGCCCTCCGACGCCAAGGCCATTGCCCACGTGCATATCCGCAGCTGGCAAGCCGCCTATCGCGAGCTGATGCCTGCCGACTACCTGAACTCGCTGAGCACGACGCTGGCACGGCGAGAAGCATTCTGGAGCCGCTCGATTGAGTCGGGTGAATCCAATGTTGTGCTCGCCGAGGCGGGCGGGCAGGTGATTGGCTGGATATGCATCGGCGCCGGCCGCGATGAAGACGCTGTCGTGGGGGAGAGCGGTGAGGTCATGGCCCTCTACGTGCTGGCCGAGCACTGGCACACGGGTGTGGGGTTGGCCTTGTGGCAAGCCGGCGTGCAGCAGTTGAGGGCGCAGGGTTTTCAGCGTTTGACGCTGTGGGTGTTGGCGGGGAATGAACGGGCTATCCGGTTTTATCGCAGGGCAGGGTGTGTTGCGGACGCGGGGAGTGAGCGTACGCTGGAGAGAGGGGGCGTTACCTTGTCGGAGGTGAGGTACCAGTTGCCGCTATCCCGCTAAATGTCGCTGATACAACACACTCCACCTGTGGGAGCGGGCTTGCCCGCGATGGCGGCCTGTCAGTTAATACAGATGCAGCTGACCCACCGCCATCGCAGGCAAGCCAGCTCCCACATTTTTGAGCGGTGCAAACCTGATCTGGCCTGCAAACCCCAATCCCCTGTGGGAGCGGGCTTGCCCGCGATAGCGGTGGACCAGTGAAAGAAAAACCAAGGCATGAATTATTTTCGGCCATCGCCAAGCATTCCCACCAACTCAGCCGCCAGGCCAGCCGCTTCTTGCCTGTAGTCTTTGTTCCAGGCACCTGACCAGTTATCAGGCCTTCCCTGGTCATCCCATTGCGCCAACGCCAGCCCGTTGATGATCTCCAGCTCGAACCAGACACGCTGCCAAGCAGCGGCGTCCTGTACCAAAGTAGTGTCCTGCCACAGGAACTCTGTTTGCGCGACAAAAGCCGACCATGCAAACAGATCTTCCGATGCTCGTAAGCCGAGCGTTAGCCAGTAATTCCTGTCACCCACTGAACAACTCCTTATAAAACGTCCACGCCCGGATAAAGCTCCGCAGATGGATGGTAATCGGGATCCTCGAAGCGGCTATTGCCGTAATGGGTTTTCGCCGTGGGCCCTTCGCCCTTGTACGTCACCTGCGGGTTTGGCGTGAGATGCCAGCCGTCTCCGTCCTTGTCGCGCTCGATCAGCGACGGGTACAGCGTACAGTTGCCTGCCGAACCGGAAGTCAGCCGGAACTGGTAAAAGCGCCCAGCCTGGGGCGTGAACTTCGCCGTGACAGAGCAGGATTGCGTGCGCGCCCCCTCCCAGAACATGCCCACGTGCGTTTCAATACCGGGTCTTACCCGCGTTTCGTAATAGTCCGACGTGAGCTTCTGCCCGGCCTTGGGCATTCCCTCATCCTGCGTAACGGTGAACGGCAGCGGCCCACTGCGAATGACGCCACCCGAACGTCTGCCGTTTTCATATTGGTACAGATCGGCATGCTGCGTGAAGTTGACGATGCGTATCCAGGCAGGGTTGGGCTCGCTTGCAGGTGCCGTGAAGTAATCGGTGTGTGGCAAATACTGGCAGCCGGCGAACAACGGCAGGGCCAGCAGGCAGAGGGCAGGGCGGATCGACATGGAGCGTGTCCTTTTGCGGCGTCGGGGTAGAGACCACAAGAAAGGACGCGCATTGCAAGACCGGTAAAATTTCGCCAGGCCGCTCTTGGTCGATTGTATTGAAAAAGTCGGTGTTGATACTCTCACCGGTTCTAATGGATTGGTACCGGGTAAATGCTCATGTTGACTGGCTTGAATCATCTTACGTTGGCCGTTGTGGATCTCTCTCGCAGTGTCGAGTTTTACCGTGCGCTTCCTGGCTTTAAATTGGCCGCTCGCTGGGAGGCGGGCGCTTACCTTTCCCTCGGTGATCTTTGGCTTTGTCTGTCTCTTGATGAGAGCCGAGTGTCGGAGCCACAGCCGGATTACACTCACTACGCGTTTTCGGTGGCGCAGGACGACTTTGAAGCAGTCACCGCTTGCTTGCGACGCCTTACCGTTACCGAGTGGAAATCCAATTCCAGCGAAGGCAGCTCGTTTTATTTTGCAGATCCCGACGGGCATCGCCTGGAAGTGCATGTCGGCAACCTGGCTTCCCGGCTTGAGCAATGCCGACGCCAGCCGTATGCAGGTATGGAGTTCTTCGATTGATCTTGTTGACGCAGGAAGCTGATACAACGCACCCCAACTGTGGGAGCGGGCTTGCCCGCGATGGCGGTGGATCAGTGAAGCCTGTATCAAGACGCGTGTTGTAGGCTTGGCATCATCATGCCCGCTAACCGGCGCGCCAAAGCCCCTTGTGAAATGGAAGTCATCTAATGTTCGAACGCAACAAACTGGTCCCAGAGTTAATGGTCACCAACCTGGAGAGCAGCCTGAATTTCTGGGTTTCTTGCCTGGGATTCAAAGTGGTTTATCAACGCCCGGAAGACGGATTTGCCTACCTTGATTCAAGCGGCGCTCAAGTCATGCTTGAGCAGTTCGATCCCAGCGCGGGCCAATGGCTGACCGCGCCACTCGTGAAGCCATTTGGTAGAGGTATCAACCTGCAGATCGATGTTGAGGCGGTCGCACCGATCATGCAGAAACTAGAAGAGGCTGGATTTGCGCTGTACCTGGAATGCAAAGACACCTGGTATCGGGCGGAACATATTGAAGTCGGCCAGCGCGAATTCATCGTTCAGGATCCTGATGGTTATCTCGTCAGGTTGGTACAGCGGTTGGGCGAGCGACCGGTTTGCGCAATCTGATTAACACGCACGTCATTCAACAGGAGGGCGGCAATGGATCTGAAGTTCAGTCACGTAGATGTACTGGTTAACAATCTCGAAGAAGCCTGTGCCTACTACGCGCAGATCCTGAATGCCAGGATCTCCAAAACCCTCGTCTGGGAACGAGGTGGCCTGCACGTGCGCTACGCGATTGCGCTGATCGGTCAAGAGCGTTTCATGTTGGTCCAGCCGTTGGCGGGGAACCTGAAGGAGCTGTTGGACTCCGCAGGAGAAGGGATGATTTATCGCCACTGCTATTCGACGCCGGATATCGAGAAGGCCTACGACGAACTGATGGCCGCCGGTGTTCAGCCAGAAGACGAAAACGGAAAGCCATTGGCCCGCGCGAACCTGCAATCCCCGTCGGGGGCTCGGATTATTTGGTTGCCTAAGCGGTTTGGGCATTTTTCTATCGAGATCCTGGAAGACAAAGCGCTGGAGGCATTTATAGAGACAGCGTTTTCTTGAGTATCTGATACACCGCGATCCAACTGTGGGAGCGGGCTTGAACTGGTCAAGTAATCTTGGACACCGATTAAGGTTCACGCCGCTAACCTTTCC
>NZ_JANLGL010000439.1:0-1788 GCF_024655625.1 Pseudomonas sp. 18.1.10 | reverse complement strand
CAAAATCTTGGGACCGCTTCGCGGCCCAGCGGGAGCAAGCTCCCTCGCCACAGGTGGGTGCCTGTCCTGGTGGCTTTTGACAGTATCGATCCGCTTAGTTAATCCGCGGATGCTGCTGCACCAGGTTCTCGCGCTTGGCTTCCAGTTCGGCAATCTCGGCATCGATGTCTTCGATCTTCTGCTCGATATTGTCGTGATGCTCCTGCAACAGCTCCTTGGCTTCGGCCATGTCCGACGCCGCCGGCGCTGCCCCGCGCAGGGGTTTGTTGGCGGTTTCCTTCATGGTCAGGCCGGTGACCAGGCCCACCACGGCAAACACCATGAGGTAGTAGGCCGGCATGTACAGGTCGTTGGTGCTTTCCACCAGCCAGGCCACGGCCGTGGGGGTGAGGCCGGCGATCAGTACCGAGACGTTGAACGCACTGGCCAGCGCGCTGTAGCGCAGGTGGGTGGGGAACATCGCCGGCAGCGTCGAGGCCATGACGCCGATAAAGAAGTTCAGCACGATGGCGAGGATCAGCAGCCCGGCGAAGATCAGGCCGATCTTGCCGCTGGTAATCAGCATGAAGGCCGGGATCGACAGCACCAACAGGCCGATGCTGCCGGCGATGATGAAGGGCTTGCGGCCGATCTTGTCGCTGACAAAACCAATGAACGGTTGCACAAACAGCATGCCGACCATGATGGCGATGATGATTAGCACGCCGCTGTTTTCTTTGTAATGCAGGTTGTGGGACAGGTAGCTCGGCATGTAGGTGAGCAGCATGTAGTACGTCACGTTGGTCGCGGCGACGATGCCGATACAGGTCAACAGGCTGCGCCAGTGTTTGGTCGCGACTTCCTTGAAGGACACTTTGGGCCCGTGGCTGAGGCCTTCGCGGTCGCCTTGTTCGAGCTTGTCCATGTGCTGCTGGAACGCCGGGGTTTCTTCCAGGGCGTGACGCAGGTACAGGCCGATGATGCCCAGGGGCAGGGCGAGGAAGAACGGCAGGCGCCAGCCCCACGTTTCAAATTGCTCTTCGCCCAGCACGCTGGAGATCAACACCACCACGCCCGCGCCAAGGACGAAACCGGCGATGGAGCCGAAGTCGAGCCAGCTGCCGAGGAAACCACGCTTGCGGTCGGGTGCGTATTCGGCCACAAAGATCGACGCACCGGTGTACTCGCCACCCACGGAGAAACCCTGGGCCATTTTGCACAGCAACAGCAGGATCGGTGCCCAGATGCCAATCGTGGCGTACCCGGGGATCAGGCCGATGGCAAAGGTGCTCAGGGACATAATCACGATGGTGGCAGCGAGGACTTTTTGCCGCCCGTATTTATCGCCGAGCGCACCAAAGAACAGGCCCCCCAGCGGGCGGATCAGGAACGGCACGGAGAAGGTGCCCAGCGCGGCAATCATCTGCACGCTGGGGGAGGCGTCGGGGAAGAACACCTTGCCGAGTACATAGGCGACGAACCCGTAGACGCCAAAGTCGAACCACTCCATGGCATTGCCCAATGCGGCAGCGGTGATTGCCTTGCGCATCTTGGTGTCATCGACAATGGTGATGTCTTTCAATCCGATGGGGTTGACGCGTTTCTTGCGAGCTTTCATGGGGACCACTCTAAATCTGAACAGGGGAGGTGCCATCGCCGCGATGGCACCGCTCTGAAAGGTCAGATACAAGCGGACACGAAATAATTCACCCGATTGCGTGTTTTTTATTGCCTGGCGCAAAAACAAGGTGGGAGCTGGCTTGCCTGCGATGGCGGTGGGTCAGCCAGAGCCCCTGCAACTGACACGCC
>NZ_JANLGL010000438.1:0-1795 GCF_024655625.1 Pseudomonas sp. 18.1.10 | reverse complement strand
AGGAGTGTCAGTCAGCAAATGTATTGACTGATACACCGCATTCGCGAGCAAGCCCGCTCCCACACAAGCCTCCTGCCACATCTGAACCGATTGATACCTGTCAACACGGAGTGCGGCCATTGGGTCCATGCTTGCCGCCTGATTCAAAGGCTGACGGAGCCCGCCATGAACGCCCCCGCAACAACCGCCGCATCCTTCAAACTCCCCCTGGGCCTGGTCGTCGCCGTGCTGGTGATGGCCGGGGTCCTGCTGTTGCCGCTGCCCGCCGATTTGCCGGTGGCCGGGCATCGCATGCTGGCGATCCTCGCGTTTGCCGTGGTGGTGTGGATCACCGAGGCGGTGTCCTATGAAGCCAGCGCGATCATGATTACCTCGCTGATGGCGTTCCTGCTGGGCACCGCGCCGTCGCTGCAAGACCCCGCGCATCTGATCGGCACCAGCCCGGCCATCAGCATGGCGTTGACCGGGTTTTCCAACCCGGCGCTGGCGCTGGTGGCGGGTGCGCTGTTTATCGCGGCGGCGATGACCCACACCGGTCTCGACCGGCGCATTGCGCTGGTGACGTTGAGCCGGGTCGGCACCAGCACGCGGCGCATCCTGCTGGGGGCGATTGCCGTGACCATCCTGCTCAGCCTGGTGGTGCCCAGCGCCACGGCGCGCAGTGCTTGTGTGGTGCCGATCATGATGGGCGTGATCGCGGCGTTTGGCGTCGACAAGCGCTCGAACATCGCCGCCGGCATCATGATCGTGGTGGCCCAGGGCACCAGCATCTGGAACGTCGGCATCCAGACCGCCGCCGCGCAGAACCTGCTGACCGTCGGCTTTATGGACAAGATGCTCGGCCAGCGCGTGTCGTGGATCGACTGGCTGATCGCGGGCGCGCCGTGGGCGTTGATTATGTCGGCGGTGTTGCTGTTTCTGGTGCTCAAGCTGCTGCCGCCCGAGACCGAGAGTATTCCCGGTGGCAAAGAGGCGGTGGCCCAGTCGCTGGTGGACATCGGCCCGATGACCGGGCCGCAGAAGCGCCTGCTGGGCGTGTCGGTCTTGCTGCTGCTGGCCTGGGCCACGGAAGGGCGTCTGCATAACTTCGACACCACCTCGACCACCTACGCCGGCTTGGTGTTCCTGCTGTTGCCGGGGCTTGGCGTGATGACCTGGAAGGATGTGCAGTCGCGGATTCCGTGGGGCACGGTGATTGTGTTTGGTGTGGGCATCAGCCTGGGGACGGCGCTGCTCACTACCCAGGCGGGGCAGTGGTTGGGCGCTACGGTGGTGGCGCATACCGGGTTGGATCAGGTGGGGCCGTTGGGGGTGTTTGCGATCCTGGGGGCGTTTTTGATTCTGATTCATTTGGGGTTTGCCAGTGCTACGGCGTTGACCTCGGCGTTGTTGCCGATCCTGATTGCGGTGCTGCAGACCTTGCCGGGGGATTTCAGTCGGTTGGGGATGACCATGTTGCTGGGGTTTGTGATGAGCTATGGGTTTATCCTGCCGATCAATGCGCCGCAGAATATGGTGTGTTTGGGGACGGGGACGTTTACGGCGCGGCAGTTTGCCAAGGTGGGGATTTTGGTGACGCTGATTGGGTATGGGTTGATGTTGGTGTTTGCGGGGACTTATTGGAGTTGGTTGGGGTGGATTTGAAATTGCTGGTGTACATATCCGTTTCTTCGGTAACGGCGACTTAGGGTTCCGCCCTTACGGCGGGTCACTTTGCAAAAGCGGCAAAGTAACCAAAGCGCTCTTGCCCCAACACTCGGCACCTCGCCTAGGCTCGGTGTGCCCGAACGCAGGC
>NZ_JANLGL010000437.1:0-1813 GCF_024655625.1 Pseudomonas sp. 18.1.10 | reverse complement strand
CCAGTTAGCACATCTTTTACTGACCCACCGCATTCGCGAGCAAGCCCGCTCCCACACAAGCCCGGTTCCCACATTGGATTGCGGCGTTCCCAACGATCATGTGATCCTTGCGCCCTTTTTTGCAGCCAAGGAAGCCCTCCCATGCCAACCACCATCCGCATCGCCGCCGCCCTCCTGATCGGCAGCGACGGCCAGACCCTGCTGGTGCGCAAGCGCGGCACCCAGGCGTTCATGCAACCGGGCGGCAAGATCGACGCCGGCGAACAACCGGCCGAGGCCCTGGCGCGCGAGCTGCACGAAGAACTCAACCTGCGTATCGACCCGAGCGCCGCCGTCTACCTCGGCCACTTCTCGGCCCCCGCCGCCAACGAGCCGGGTTTCACCGTGGAAGCACAGCTGTTCCAAGTGCATATCGACGTACCGGTAAACCCCGCCGCCGAAATCGAAGAAGTCCGCTGGATCGACCCGGCCGGCGATGGCGGCCTGGTGTTGGCGCCCTTGACACGTGACCTGATCCTGCCGTTTTATCGCGCATCGCTGACCACCACCGCCTGACGTGCAGGCGCAAAGGACTGAACCGTGATCCCACTCAACGAGTTGCTGATTTTCGCCGCCGCGTGCCTGCTGATGGTGTTGACCCCCGGCCCGAACATGATCTACCTGATCTCCCGTTCGATCTGCCAGGGGCGCAAGGCGGGCCTGGTGTCGTTGCTGGGCGTGGTCGCGGGGTTCTTTGTGCACCTGTTCGCCGCCGCGGCGGGTTTGACGGCGGTGTTTCTCGCGGTGCCGATGGCCTACGAAGTGCTGAAATGGGCCGGCGCGCTGTACCTGCTGTGGTTGGCCTGGCAGGCGGTAAAACCCGGCGCGCGTTCGCCGTTCGAAGCCCAGCAACTGCCGCCCGACTCCGCGCGCAAGCTGGTCACCATGGGCTTTCTCACCAGCGCACTGAACCCGAAGATCGCCGTGTTCTACCTCTCGGTGTTCCCGCAATTCATCACCCCGGAGTACGGCTCGGTGTTCACCCAGAGCGTGATGCTGGGCTTCACCCAGATCAGCGTGAGCTTTATGGTCAACGCGCTGATCGCGATGTTCGCCGCGAGCATCGCCGGTTGGTTTATCAACAACCCGACCTGGCTGGCGGTACAGCGTTATTTCATGGGCTTTGTACTGGCGGCACTGGCGGTGCGGCTGATGCTTGAGCAGCGCCGCAGCGCATGAATATCCGCACGCTGGAGGCCGAGGATGCCGCGGCGTATCGGGCGTTGATGCTGGAGGCGTATGGTGCTTATCCCCAGGCGTTCACCTCCAGCGTGGCCGAGCGGGCAGCGATGCCCCTGAGCTGGTGGGAAAAACGTCTGGCGAGTCCACTGGATCGATTGCTGGGTGCGTTTGCCGGGGATGAATTGGCGGGCATTGTCGGCCTGGCGTACGAGCCTCGGGAGAAGGCGCAGCACAAGGTGACGTTGTTTGGCATGTATGTGAATGCCCGCCATCAGCACAAGGGGGTGGGCCGTCAACTGGTCGAAGCGGCACTTGCCGAGGCGCGCAAACAGTCGCGCCTCAAGGTCATCCAACTGACCGTCACCGCCGGCAACGACGCCGCCTTTGCGCTGTACCAGCGTTGCGGTTTCATCCAATACGGCCTGGAACCGTTGGCGGTGCGGGTGGGTGTGGAGTACTTCGACAAGATCCACATGTGGCGCGAACTGAAGACCGACTGAAATCCAACTGTGGAAACCCTATCCAATGTGGGAGCGGGCTTGCTCGCGAAAGCGGTGTGTCAGGTACAGATAATTCGACTGAACCACCGCAT
>NZ_JANLGL010000436.1:0-1856 GCF_024655625.1 Pseudomonas sp. 18.1.10 | reverse complement strand
TTGATTTGTGAACACATTCAAAAATGTGGGAGCGGGCTTGCTCGCGAAAACGGTGGCCCAGGCAACCGATTTATCGAGGCCGGCACACGTTGTAAGCCTGGTTCTCGGCCACGTCCTCCATGTGATGCCCAATCACCGTATTCAGCACCAACTGCCGCTCCGACTTCCCGGTCGCACGGTACGCCGAGCCCTGGGCATCGGTCTGGATCCTGAAACCGCCGCTCGCCAGTTGCTTGACCAGTTGCAGACGCCTGGCCCTATCGCCATTGCCGCGATGGTCGCTCGGCGACAGGAACACGTAGCGCTCCTGCTGCAGCAACCACACCGGCCGATCACTGCTCTCGCTGTCAAACACGTAGGCACAATCCACCGACGCCACCGGAAAACTGGCCTTGCGCACATAGTGGCCGCCTTCATACCCCACCAGCGTAACCATCCCCGGTTGCACCACTGCAACCGCGTCCTCGGTCTGTACGCCGTCTTGAACGCCGTAGTTCGAATACGCCCAGCGCAACGGGATGAACTGCGCCGGGGTTGCTGCCAGGGCGAGGTCGTTGTTGATTCGCGCCTGATCTTCGGCACCGCGATACGGCACACCCTGGCAGCCGGCGAGTGCGACGAGCCCTAGCAACATCAAGGTTCTGTTGAAAGTGCTGTTCATGGGAACGTCGTCCCGATGCGCGACCGTTCTTTGGAGAACCAGATCCCGGTGATCTTGCCGACCACATCCTCAACCGCGACCTGGCCCATGAAGCGGCTGTCGTTGCTGTTGTTGCGGTTGTCACCCAGCAGGTAGACGTGACCCGGCTCGACTTTAACTGGCGCAAGTTCCATCGACGCGGCGCCGTTCACCCGGTCGGCCGGGGCGTGGAACAGGCCGAGGTTTTCGCCGTTGTGGATCAGCTCGCCGTTGACGATGGCCAAGGTATCGCCACCCACGCCGGCCACGCGCTTGACCGCCTCGGTGCCGTTCCAGCGGTACACCACGATGTCGCCGACCTTCGGCGCACCGGCCTTGAGATCGGAAACGATGTAGTCGCCGATCGACAGCGTCGGCGCCATCGAGCCCGACGGAATGTAGTAGTTCTTGAAGCCCAGCAACGGCCCCCGCAGCACTTCCAGCAGCACGAAGGTGAGCACCATCAACACGCCCACATACAGCGCGTGGAAGCGTTTGCGCGGCACATCCGGCGGGCCGTCGTAGCGACGCGCCAACACCGCCGCCACAATCGCCGAACCGAGCTTGACCGCGATCGCGAAGGCGGCAAACACGTACAGCCCGATGGGCGACGCGATCAGGCCACACACGCCGAGCAATACGACGCCGCCGTACAAAATCGCCGCGACCCAAATCGCCCATTTGATCCGGCCCACGTAGACCAGGCCCCAGCCCGCCACGAGGCAGGACATCAGGAAGGCTTGCAGGGAGAGTTTTGCGGGTTTCATTGAGGGTCCTTAAGGAAAATTGGTGTCCACAAAGTGTTGCGCGAAGTCTTCAGCGTTGATCGGGGTACCGGCGCTGGCAAACTTCTCGGCGTTGGTGCGCCATATCTCTCTGATCTTGTCGGCGACCGTCGCGGGGAAATCCATTTGTGCCTCGATCACCGCCTGCCAACTGCCCGTCACGCCGTACACCTCGTGCAGCTTGGGCTCCATGGCGCGCAAGGTCGCCTGTTGCTCATCGCTCAGTTCACCGATGGCGGCCAATACGTAGCATTCCAACAGCCGCAGAAACGGCTTTCCTGCATATCGACTCATAAGCCCTCTCCAAAATCACACCGAACCCTGTGGCGAGGGAGCTTGCTCCCGCTGGAGTGCGCAGCGCTCCCAAAAATTCTGGGGCCGCTTCGCAGCCC
>NZ_JANLGL010000435.1:0-1961 GCF_024655625.1 Pseudomonas sp. 18.1.10 | reverse complement strand
TGTGGGAGCGGGCTTGCTCGCGAATGCGGTCGATCAGTTAAAAATGCACTGACTGACACACCGCTTTCGCGAGCAAGCCCGCTCCCACACAAGCCAGCTTTCACATTAGATCTGCATCGTTTTCAATATTCCTGTTTAACCGTTGTATCGAAGAGAAGCCTTCCTCACCCCATGCGTATCGATCCCCGCCCGTTGCCCGCCGTCCTGCCGTTTCTCGGTGAATTGCCACCGCTGTTGACCCGTCTCTACGCCGCTCGCGGTGTGCAGTCCGAGGCCGAGCTGGATAAAAGCCTGGCGCGGTTGATTCCCTACCAGCAGCTCAAAGGCATCGACGCAGCGGTGGACTTGCTGGTGACGGCCCTGGAGCAACGCCAGCGCATCCTCATCGTCGGTGACTTCGACGCCGATGGCGCCACCGCCAGCACCGTGGGCACCCTGGGCTTGCGCTTGCTCGGCGCGGCCCATGTGGATTACCTGGTGCCCAACCGCTTCGAGTACGGCTATGGCCTGACCCCGGAAATCGTCGCGGTGGCCTTGCAGCGTGAACCGCAGTTGCTGATTACGGTGGACAACGGCATCTCCAGCGTCGAAGGCGTGGCGGCGGCGAAAGCGGCGGGCCTGCAAGTGTTGGTCACCGACCACCACTTGCCGGGTGATGAATTGCCGGCGGCGGACGCCATCGTCAATCCCAACCAGCCGGGCTGTGGCTTCCCGAGCAAGGCCCTGGCCGGCGTGGGCGTGATCTTCTACGTGCTGATGGCCCTGCGTGCGCGTTTGCGCGACCTGGGCTGGTACGCAAACAAACCGCAGCCGAACATCGGCGACTTGCTCGACCTGGTGGCCCTGGGCAGCGTGGCGGACGTGGTGCCCCTGGACGCCAACAACCGCATCCTCGTGCACCAGGGCCTGGAGCGCATCCGTGCCGGTCGTGCGCGGCCGGGGATCAAGGCGATCCTGGAAGTGGCCAAGCGCGACGCAGCGCGTATCACCTCCACCGACCTCGGTTTTATCCTAGGCCCACGGCTCAACGCTGCCGGGCGCCTGGATGACATGAGCCTGGGCATCGAATGCCTGCTCACCACCGACGTCGCCGCCGCACGGGAAATGGCCGCACAGCTGGACGGCATGAACCAGGACCGCAAATCCATCGAGCAAGGCATGCAGCGCGAGGCCCTGGCCCAGCTCAAGGACTTACCGGTGGAGTCGATGCCGTTCGGCTTGTGCCTGTTCGACCCGGAATGGCACCAAGGCGTGATCGGCATCCTGGCGTCACGCATGAAGGAACGTTACTTTCGCCCGACCATCGCCTTCGCCGACGCCGGTGATGGCTTGCTCAAGGGCTCTGGGCGCTCTGTGCCGGGCTTTCACATCCGTGACGCGCTGGCGGTGGTCGCGAGCCAGCATCCCGACCTGATCGCCAAATACGGCGGCCACGCGATGGCGGCAGGGCTGACACTGCACGAGGAAAACTTCCCACTGTTTGCCGAAGCCTTTGATGCTGAAGTGCGTCGGCAATTGCGCGAAGAAGACCTCACCGGTCGCTTACTGTCTGACGGCACCCTGGCGGTGGAAGAGTTTCACCTGGAACTGGCCCGCGCCCTGCGCCACGCCGGTCCGTGGGGGCAGCACTTTCCCGAGCCGTTGTTTCACGGGGTGTTTCAGTTGGTGGAACAGCGCGTGGTGGGGGAGCGGCACCTGAAGGTGGTGCTCAAGAGCGAATGCGGCTCGGTGAAGCTCGATGGCATTGCGTTTGGTGTGGACCGTGACGTCTGGCCAAACCCGACGGTGAAGTGGGTGGAGTTGGCCTACAAGCTGGATGTGAATGAGTTTCGCGGTAATGAAACGGTGCAACTGATGATCGCGCACATCGAACCGCGCTGAATCTAACTGACACCGCAAAACCAAATGTGGGAGCGGGCTTGTGTGGGAGCGGGCTTGCTCGCGAATACGGAGTGTCAGTC
>NZ_JANLGL010000434.1:0-1975 GCF_024655625.1 Pseudomonas sp. 18.1.10 | reverse complement strand
GCGGTGGGTCAGCCAACATTTTTGGTACTGACAGACCGCATTCGCGAGCAAGCCCGCTCCCACATTTGATCTGCGCTGCTTAAGCGAGCGCGGCACCATCCATCTTCTGGCGCAAGCTCAACGGGCGCATATCGGTCCACGTCTCTTCGATATAGGCCAGGCACTCTTTCTTCAGGCCGCTCTTGCCCACGGTGCGCCAGCCTTCCGGCACGGCCTTGTAGTCGGGCCAGATGGAATACTGCTCTTCATGGTTGACCACTACCTGAAACAGGATGTCGTCGCGGTCAAATACTGAGGTCATTGCTGTTCTCCATCGCTAAAAGGCTGGCTGCGCACCACGCGCAGCGCTGATATCTGTAGAAACGTATCAAGCCGCGCAAAAATTAGAGGCTGGCGACCGCGGCGGCCAAGGCGCGGCCAAAAATTTCGGCGACCCGGTCCACTTCGGCGGCAGTAATCACCAGTGGCGGCAGGAAGCGCACCACACTGCCATGGCGTCCGCCCAGTTCCAGGATCAGGCCGCGCTTGAGGCATTCGCGCTGCACCAGCGGCGCCAGTTGGCGATGCACCGGCGGGTGGCCCTGGATATCCACGGCACCCTGCGGGTCGACCAACTCCACCCCCAGCATCAGCCCGCGACCGCGAATATCCCCCAGTTGCGGAAAATCCCGTTGCAGGATGCGCAGGTATTCACCCAGGCGCTCGCCCATGGCGGCGGCATGGCTGGCCAGGTCGTGCTCCTTGAGGTAACGCATCACCGCCGAACCCGCCGCCATGGCCATCTGATTGCCACGGAACGTCCCGGCATGCGCACCCGGCAGCCAGCTGTCGAGCCAGTCGCGGTACACCACCACCGCCAGCGGCAGGCTGCCGCCGATGGCCTTGGACATCACCACCACATCCGGGATGATGCCGGCGTGCTCAAAGGCAAACATCTTGCCGGTGCGACCGAACC
This sequence comes from Pseudomonas sp. 18.1.10, assembly GCF_024655625.1. Classification (NCBI taxonomy): domain Bacteria; kingdom Pseudomonadati; phylum Pseudomonadota; class Gammaproteobacteria; order Pseudomonadales; family Pseudomonadaceae; genus Pseudomonas; species Pseudomonas sp. 18.1.10. Next base: position 1,020 of record NZ_JANLGL010000434.1, on the reverse strand, counting down.
CGCTCTGGATCTCATCGACAATCAATGCCACGCCGGCGCTCTCGGTGATACGTCGCAGGCCGCGCAGCCAGTCGAGATCGGCCGGGATCACGCCGCCCTCGCCTTGCACCACTTCGACAATCACCGCTGCCGGCAGCAACACCCCGGCTTCCGGGTCGTTCAGCAGGTTTTCCAGGTAATGCAGGTTGACCCGCACCCCCTCCGCGCCGCCCAGGCCGAACGGGCAACGGTAGTCGTATGGGTACGGCAAAAATTGCACGCCATTGCTGAGCAACGCGCCCAAAGGCTTTTTCGGCCCCAGGCTGCCCATCAGGCTCAAGGCGCCCTGGCTCATGCCGTGGTAGCCGCCCTGGAACGACAGCACCGTGCTACGCCCGGTGGCCGTACGCACCAATTTCAACGCGGCTTCCACGGCATCCGTACCGGTGGGCCCGCAGAACTGGATTTTCGCTTGCCGCGCCAGTTCCGCCGGCAGCAGGCCGAACAGGTCCTGCACAAACTGGTCCTTGACCGGCGTGGTCAGGTCCAGGGTGTGCAACGGCAGTTCATCGCTCAACACCTGCTGGATCGCCGCGATGACCACCGGGTGGTTATGCCCCAGCGCCAGGGTCCCGGCGCCGGCCAGGCAGTCGATGAAACTGCGGCCTTCGACGTCTTCCACGTAGATGCCCTTGGCGCGCTTGAGCGCCAGGGGAATGCGCCGCGGGTAACTGCGGGCGTTGGATTCCTGCTGGCGCTGGCGGGCCAGCAGCGGGGTTTCGTCGAACTGGTAGAGCGTTTCGTGAAGCGGGGTGTCTTCGATATGGCTGATAGCGACGGACATTACTCGATCCCTCATCTGATTCCTGTTCTGGAAACGCACCAGCGAAGGGAGGATTTAGGCCTGTGGTCGCTAAAAAGCCAGAGTGGGCAATGACATCCCCCAGGCAGACACAAATCCAAACTGAGGGAGCGGGCTTGTGTGGGAGCGGGCTTGCTCGCGAATGCAGAGTGTCAGTCAATACATGTGTAACTGATCCA
>NZ_JANLGL010000433.1:0-1984 GCF_024655625.1 Pseudomonas sp. 18.1.10 | reverse complement strand
CACAGTTGATCGCATTCCAACTTTGAAATGCGTTCCCCTGTGGGAGCTGGCTTGCCTGCGATGCCGGCGACTCGGTCTACCAGACTCATTAAACCGCACTAAACCGCCGCCCCCACTGCTGCTCGGCAAACTGCTCGATGATGAAATCCACAAACGCCCGGGTCTTGCCCGGCAACAACTTGTGCTCGGCGTAATAGATAGAGATGTTGCCATCATCCACATACCAGTCCGGCAACACCCGCACCACCGCACCACTGTCCAGGAACGGCACGGCCATCGGCATGCTCACCAGTGCAATGCCCAAGCCTTGGGCGCTGGCGCAGCAGGCGGCTTCGGAGTCGCTCATGGTCATGCCCGGCTTGAGCACCAGCGGCCGATGCTCTCGCTCGGCGCTGGTCAGTTGCCACGAACGCACGCGCCCGGTTTGCGGCGAGCGGATAAGAATACCGCTGCAGCGCGCCAGGTCTTCTGGCGCATTGACCGGCGGGCGTTGCGCCAGGTAATCCGGCGCGGCCACCAACACCCGATGGGCCGGGGTCAACTTGCGCGCCACCACGCCCTGGGGCAGCTCAAAACCGCCGCCGATCGCCGCATCAAAACCTTGGCCGATCAGGTCCACCTGGCGGTTATCGAAATGCCAATCCGGGCTGATATCCGGGAAGCGCGCCATGAATTCCCCCAGCAGCGGCACCACATAGCGATTGCCAAACACCGTGCCCATGCTGACCTTGAGCGTGCCCACCGGCCGCCCTTCGGCGCTGGCCAAATTGGCCACCGCGTTCTGGATGGTGGTGAGGCTGGCGCCGACTTCGTCGAGGAACAACTTGCCGGCTTCGGTCAGGGTCAGGCGCCGGGTGCTGCGCTGGAACAGGCGCACACCGAGGCGCGCCTCCAGCTTGGCGACACTCTTGCCCACCGCCGCCGGGGTGAGGCTCAGGTGCCGCGCCGCCTCGGCAAAACTGCCACCTTCGGCGCTGCGCACAAAGCATTCGATACTGCCAAAGCTTTCCATATCGCCTCACTCTAAACTTTTGGTTTACACAGACTATAGCAATCACGGTCTACCGGCAGGGACGGGTGAGGTCGATACTCGGCTCCAACAACAAGGCATTCCGCCTTGAACAGCTAGGAGATCGACATGACCACACAAAACCTCAGCGGCAAAGTCGCCTTGATTCAAGGCGGTTCCCGCGGCATCGGTGCCGCCATCGTCAAGCGCCTGGCCGCACAGGGCGCAGCGGTTGCCTTTACCTACGTCAGCTCGGCCGCCAAGGCTGAAGAACTGCAGAACAACGTGAACGGCGCGGGCGGCAAAGCCCTGGCGATCCACGCCGACAGCGCCAGTGCCGAGGCGATCCGCAACGCGGTCAATGCCACCGTCGAAGCCTTTGGGCGCCTGGATATCCTGGTGAACAACGCCGGCGTACTGGCCATCGCCCCGCTGGAAGAGTTCAAGCTGGAAGATTTTGACCAGACCCTGGCGATCAACGTGCGCAGCGTGTTTATCGCGACTCAGGAAGCGGCGAAACACATGGGTGACGGCGGCCGGGTAATCAATATCGGCAGCACCAACGCCGAGCGCATGCCCTTTGGTGGCGGTGGGCCGTATGCGATGAGCAAGGCGGCGCTGGTGGGCCTGACCAAGGGCTTGGCGCGAGACCTGGGGCCGCGCGGCATCACCATCAACAATGTGCAGCCTGGGCCGGTGGACACGGATATGAACCCGGCGAACAGTGATTTTGCCGAGAGCTTGATCGGGTTGATGGCGGTGGGCCGGTATGGCCATGTTGAAGAGATTGCCAGCTTCGTTGCCTACCTGGCAGGCCCAGAGGCCGGCTACATCACCGGTGCCAGCCTGACCATTGACGGTGGCTTCAGCGCCTAAGTCCTCAAGCACACTGCAAAACCCAATGTGGGAGCTGGCTTGTGTGGGAGCGGGCTTGCTCGCGAAAGCGATGGATCAGTCAATACATTCGTTGACTGA
>NZ_JANLGL010000432.1:0-1989 GCF_024655625.1 Pseudomonas sp. 18.1.10 | reverse complement strand
GCTGGGTCAGCCAATACATATGCAAGCTGACCCACCGCCTTCGCGAGCAAGCCCGCTCCCACATTTGATCCCATTCCAATCGGGTTTTTGAGGTGTCGGTCAGGTTCCCATAGAGGTTAGAATCCCCGCCTAGTCCAGAGTAAGTACTTATGTCCCAAGAGCTATCCGCCGAACAGATCCAACAGGCCCTGCAAGGCATCAGCGTGCCGCCCCAACCGCAGATCATGGTGGATCTGCAGATGGAGCAGTACATGCCTGATCCGGACCTGGAAGTGATCGCCCGGCTGATCGCCCAGGACCCGGGCCTGTCTGGCGCGTTGCTGAAGATCGTCAACTCGTCCTACTTTGGCCTGAGCAACAAGATCGCCTCGATCCAGCGCGCCGTGAACCTGCTGGGCAGCCGTTCGATCATCAACCTGATTAACGCGCTGTCGATCAAGGGCGAGATGAGCGACGACACCATCGTCACCCTCAACCGCTTCTGGGACACCGCCCAGGACGTGGCCATGACCTGCCTGACCCTGGCCAAGCGCACCGGCGCCCAGGCGGTGGACGAAGCCTACGCCCTGGGCCTGTTCCACGATTGCGGCGTGCCGCTGATGCTCAAGCGCTTCCCCAATTACATGGCGGTGCTCGAAGAGGCCTACGCCAACGCCGGCCCGGACTGCCGCGTGGTGGACACCGAGAACAACGCGTTCAACACCAACCATGCGGTGGTCGGCTACTACACCGCCAAATCCTGGCGCCTGCCGCAGCACGTGACCGACGCCATCGCCAACCACCACAACGCCCTGGCGATTTTCAGCGATGAATCGTCGCGCAATCCGCAGCTGAAAAACCTGCTGGCGATTCTGAAAATGGCTGAGCACATCTGCTCGTCCTACCGCGTGCTGGGCAACCAGGCGGTGGACCATGAGTGGAATGCCATCAGCCACCTGGTGCTGGACTACGTGGGCCTGTCGGACTACGACTTCGAAAGCATGAAGTTGTCGATCCGCGAACTCGGCGCACACTGACCCTTCCGTTTACGAGGTACCTATGCCCGAGTTGCCCGAAGTCGAAACCACCCGGCGCGGTATTGCACCGCACCTGGAAGGCCAGCGCGTCAGCCGCGTGATCGTGCGCGAGCGGCGCTTGCGCTGGCCGATCCCGGAAGACCTCGATGTGCGCCTGTCCGGGCAGCGCATCGTGTTGGTGGAGCGGCGGGCCAAGTACCTGTTGATTAACGCCGAAGTGGGCACGCTAATCAGCCATTTGGGCATGTCGGGCAACCTGCGGCTGGTGGAAGTCGGGCTGCCGGCGCTCAAGCATGAGCATGTGGACATCGAGCTCGAATCCGGCCTGGCCCTGCGCTACACCGACCCACGGCGTTTTGGCGCGATGCTGTGGAGCCAGGACCCGCACAACCACGAACTGCTGATCCGCCTGGGGCCGGAGCCGTTGACCGACCTGTTTGATGGCGAGCGCTTGTTCAAACTATCCCGTGGCCGTTCGATGGCGGTGAAGCCGTTCATCATGGACAACGCGGTGGTGGTGGGCGTGGGCAATATCTATGCGACGGAAGCGCTGTTCGCGGCGGGGATCGACCCGCGTCGTGAGGCGGGCGGTATTTCGCGGGCGCGTTATTTGAAGCTGGCGATTGAGATCAAACGCATCCTGGCCGCTGCGATCGAGCGGGGCGGTACGACATTGCGCGACTTTATCGGTGGGGATGGGCAGCCGGGGTACTTCCAGCAGGAGCTGTTTGTTTATGGCCGGGGGAATGAGGCGTGCAAGGTGTGTGGGACCGAGTTGCGCAATGTGATGCTGGGGCAGCGGGCGAGTGTGTTTTGCCCCAAGTGCCAGAGCTGATTGCTAGGTGATGGCTGATATCGCCTTCGCGAGCAAGCCCGCTCCCACATTCGACCGCATTCCCATGTTGGAACTCGGTCAACTGTGGGAGCGGGCTTGCTCCCGAAGGCGGCATCAGCCTCACATAAAACAAGAGGC
>NZ_JANLGL010000431.1:0-2019 GCF_024655625.1 Pseudomonas sp. 18.1.10 | reverse complement strand
GTCAATGCTTGGTTGAATGACACACCGCCTTCGCGAGCAAGCCCGCTCCCACATTTGGATTTGCATCAATCAGTTAATTTGTGCGCGCCCCCTGGTTAATCCAGGTGCCAATCAAATCCCGTTCCTGCTGGGTCATCTGGGTGATGTTGCCCAACGGCATGATCTGGGTCGCCACGGCCTGCGCTTGAATACGCGCCGCCTGCTGCTGGATCTGCGCCGGGGTGTCAAACATCACCCCAGCCGGTGCAGCGCTGAACAGCGGGCTGGTGGGCTTGGCCGAATGGCACACGGCGCAGCGTTCCTGGATCACCCCATGGACCTTGTCGAAATCAATCGACGCCTGCGCGGGTGCCGGTTCGGCAGCAGGAGCAGCGGCGGGAGCAGCGGGTTTCAAGCCGCCACCCACTGCCGTTTCCGGCAACGGTTGGTACTCGATGGCCGCAGGGGCCTTGGCCACTTCGGCCACCGGCTTGGGACCGGTCACATAGGCCAGGCTAATCATCGCCAAGGCGCCCACGGGCAAGGTCCACGCGTACTTCTGGCTGTTATGCCGGGTGTTGAAGTAGTGACGGACCAATACGGCGGCCACGGCGATACCGGCCAGGATCAGCCAGTTGTATGGGCTGCCGTAGGTGCTCGGGAAGTGGTTGCTGATCATGATGAACAGCACCGGCAAGGTGAAGTAGTTGTTGTGGCGCGAACGCAGCAAGCCCTTGGCCGGCAGCGCCGGGTCTGGCGTGCGGTTCTCGGCAATCGCCGCGACCAGCGCGCGTTGCGCCGGCATGATGATGCGGAACACGTTGCCGACCATGATGGTGCCGATCACCGCACCGACGTGCAGGTAGGCGCCACGGCCGCTGAACACTTTGCTGAAACCGTACGCAGCAGCAATCAACAGCACGAACAGGATGAACCCGAGCAGGGCAGGGCGTTTGCCCAGGGCCGAGTCGCAGAGGAAGGAGTAGATGAACCAGCCGGCGAACAGTGAGCCGATGCCCAGCAATACGCCTTCGGTGCCGCTGAGGCTGCTGCCGGGGGCGAGCAGGTACAGCGTCGGGTTGAGGTAGAACACCACGCACAGCAGCGCGACGCCCGACATCCAGGTGAAATAGGCTTCCCATTTGAACCAGTGCAGGTTGTCCGGCATGGTCGGCGGGGCCAGTTTGTATTTTTCCAGGTGGTAGATACCGCCACCGTGGATTGCCCACAAGTCACCGGCGAGGCCGTTCTTGGGGTTGACGCGATTGAGGTTGTTTTCCAGCCAGACAAAGTAGAAAGAAGCGCCGATCCACGCGACGCCAGTAATCATGTGAACCCAGCGCACGCTTAGGTTCAGCCATTCCAACAGATGTGCTTCCACAGTCTTTACCTCTCGCCTGTCACCCTTGTTGTCGGGTAATCAAGCCTTCTCTTATTGGTGGGGGGCGAGGATCAACCGCTCATCCTCTTTGAAAAAATGCTCATCGCAGTTATTGCCTGTGCCACTGCGATCAACCACCAGGAAGTCATCCCGCTTTTCGATCGTCAGCACCGGGTGGTGCCAGACGCCGCGATGGTAATTAATGCCCTGCCTGCCGTTGGTGACGAAGGCGCGGACCAAGCCTGATACAGGTGCATCGCCAAGTGGCGCGACCACGATCAGAAAGGGGTTGCCGAGCAGCGGTATGAACGCCTGGCTGCCCAGCGGGTGTCTCTCCAGCATGCACACGGTCAGCGGCATGTCCTGCGCGTCGGCGCGGAAGATGCTGATGATGGCGTGGTCTTCCGGTTTAGCGGTTTCGACCGTGGCCAATTTGTGAAAGCGCATGGTCGACCCGTTGTTGATCATGAAGTGATCGCTGCCGTCGGTTTCGATAACGTCTCCGAAGGGGGCGAAGGCTTCTTTGGTCAGGGGTTCGATCACGAGTGTGCGCATGGCTGTCTTCTTATCCGAATGTTGTGTTGTTAGTTCTGACGCCTTCGCGAGCAAGCCCGCTCCCACAGGGGAATGCATTTCAAATTTGGGTGGGGGCGTTCTCG
>NZ_JANLGL010000430.1:0-2031 GCF_024655625.1 Pseudomonas sp. 18.1.10 | reverse complement strand
GTTTCAGTCACTAGTTGCGTTGACTGACCCACCGCATTCGCGAGCAAGCCCGCTCCCACATAAGCCTGTTCCCACAGGGGAATTGTGGGGTTGCTGGTTATTTGCGGATCACCAGATCCAACACCTCATCCCGATCCTTGATCTTCTGCAACACAATCTCCGAACGGATATCCATCACCCCCGCCGTGCGGTTCAGGTGGTTCACGATAAAGTCGGAAAAGTGCTTGAGGTTGCGCGCCTGCACCCGCAGCACATAGTTGCTCGCGCCGGTGATTACATAGGCACTGGCCACTTCCGGCCAGCCTTGTACCTTCTTGATGAACGTCTCATGCCAATCCTCCACATCCTGGCGCAGGGACAGGTGCACGATGGCTTCCAACTCGATGCCCAACTGCTCGGCATTCAGCACGGCGCGGTAGCCACTGATAACACCTTCACTTTCCAGCAGGCGCAAACGGCGCAGGCAGGCGGACGGTGACAGCGCGACTTTCTCTGCCAGTTCCTGGTTGCTGATACGCCCATCCTGTTGCAGGAAATGCAGGAGGCGCAGGTCGGTGGCGTCGAGAATCATGGTTGGCATAAATCCGCGTGTTTGGAGGTTTAATTCGAATTTCCTACAGCTTAATTAGCTTGTTACCCACCACTTTGCACGAAAATTCTCTAAATCTTCGTTCATTATTTGGTCCATTCTCACTTATAAAAACCAGGACAGACCATGACCACCCGAAGCCACTGCCAAACCCTCGACGATCAAGACCCGCTGGCGCCGCTGCGCCAGCAGTTCGCGTTGCCGGAGGGGGTGATCTACCTCGACGGCAACTCCCTCGGCGCCCGCCCGGTGACGGCGCTGGCGCGGGCGCAACAGGTGATCGGCGAAGAGTGGGGGAATGGCTTGATCCGTAGCTGGAACAGCGCCGGCTGGGCAGACTTGTCCCAGCGCCTGGGCAATCGCCTGGCCCCGTTGATCGGCGCGCGCGATGGCGAAGTGGTGATTACCGATACCACCTCGATCAACCTGTTCAAGGTGCTCAGCGCCGCGTTGACGGTGCAGCGCGAGCGCCAACCGGCGCGCAAGGTGATCGTCAGCGAAGCGAGCAACTTTCCCACCGACCTGTACATCGCCGAAGGCCTGGCCGAGCTGCTGCAACAGGGTTATTCCCTGCGCCTGGTCAACAGCCCGGACGAGTTGCCGCAGGCTATCGACGCCGACGTGGCGGTGGTGATGCTCACCCACGTCAACTACAAGACCGGCTACATGTACGACATGCAGGCGCTCACCGCGCTGAGCCACGAATGCGGCGCGCTGAGTATCTGGGACCTGGCGCATTCGGCGGGCGCGGTGCCCATCGATCTGCACCAGGCCGCTGCCGATTACGCGATTGGTTGCACCTACAAATACCTCAATGGCGGCCCGGGCTCCCAGGCGTTTGTGTGGGTCAACCCGGCGCTGGTGGACCTGGTGCGCCAGCCGTTGTCGGGTTGGTTTGGGCACACGCGCCAGTTCGCCATGGAATCGACCTATGCGCCGAGTGCCGGGATTGCCCGTTACCTGTGCGGCACCCAGCCGATCACCTCGCTGGCCATGGTGGAATGCGGCCTGGAGATTTTTGCGCAGACCGACATGGCCCGCTTGCGCAGCAAATCCCTGGCGTTGACCGACTTGTTTATCGCGTTGGTCGAAGCGCGTTGTGCTGCCCACGGGCTGGTGCTGATTACCCCGCGTGAACACGCCAAGCGCGGCAGTCATGTGAGTTTTGAGCATCCCGAAGGGTATGCGGTGATCCAGGCGCTGATCGCCCGGGGCGTGATCGGTGACTACCGCGAGCCGCGCATCATGCGGTTTGGGTTTACGCCGTTGTACACCAGCTTCACCGAAGTATTCGATGCCGTGGAAATCCTCGGTGACATCCTCGATCAGCGCACCTGGGACCAACCACAATTCAAAGTCCGCAACAGCGTGACCTAAAAGCTACACCGATCAAACTGTGGGAGCTGGCTTGTGTGGGAGCGGGCTTGCTCGCGAAAGCGGTG